>JBFGJL010000001.1:0-16609 GCA_041577235.1 Acidimicrobiia bacterium
AGGCGCTGGCCGCGGCGCAGTGAGCACCATCCTGGCGGGTGAGCTGGGAGAGTTCATGGCCCACCTGGCGGCCGAGCGGGGCCTCGCCCGCAACACCCTCGACGCCTACCGACGGGATCTGCGCCAGTATCTCGCCTTCCTGGAGTCCAGGGGCCCCACCCCGGAGTTGGTGGAGGAGTTCATCGCCTCTCTGAACCGGGCCGGGCTCCGTCCCTCCACCGTGGCTCGCAAGGTAGCCACGGTCCGCAGCTTCCACCGCTTCCTGGTGGCCGAGGGAATGGCCGCGGCCGACCCCACCCGGCTGGTCGAGTCGGCCCGTCGACCCGGCTCGTTGCCCAAAGCACTCGACGTCGAGGAAACGATTCGGCTGGTAGAAGCTCCTTCGGCCACCACCCGTCTGGGCCGTCGCGACCGGGCGATGCTGGAGTTCATGTACGCCACCGGAGCGAGGGTCACCGAAACGGTCGAGATCGGCACCGGCGACGTCGATCTGCACGAACGGACGGCCCTGGTCACCGGTAAGGGAAACCGGCAACGGCTGGTGCCACTAGGAGGGGCGGCGGTGGCGGCGATCACCATCTACCTGCCCGACCGGGCCGGTCTGGTCGGCTCGCGGCGGGATCCCGGCACCCTGTTCGTGAACGCTCGGGGTGGCCATCTCACTCGCCAGGGCGTGTGGACGATCGTACGGAAGGCGGCCCGCTCGGCCGGGATCCCGGTGGGGCGGGTGTCTCCTCATGTGCTGCGCCACTCCGCCGCCACTCACATGGTCGAGGGCGGCGCTGACCTCAGAACCGTCCAAGAAATGCTGGGCCACGCTAATATCAGCACCACACAGGTGTACACCCGGGTTTCGCCACGGCATCTGCTCGAGGTGTACGTCCAAGCCCACCCACGGAGCTCATGACCACGTCTTTCGACACAGCTGCGGCCAAGAACGCCTTGGTGGACGAGCGGCGCAAGCTGATTCGCCAGCTCGAGGAGATGGGCGCGACCGAGGCCGGCGAGCTTCGGTCCGATTGGGAGTTCTCGGACGGCTTTGCCGACGCCGGGGCCGCCACCGCCGAGCGGACCGAGCTGCTGGGGGTGGTCGACACCCTCAAGTCCCAGCTCGATGCGGTGGATGCCGCCCTCAGCAAGATCGAAGACGGGTCCTATGGGGTGTGCGAGAGCTGTGGGGCCGCCATCTCCCCCGACCGGCTCGAGGCCCGGCCCGCCTCCATTCTCTGCGTGGACTGCAAGTCACGGCAGGGTTGACCGGCTCCGACCACGATCGGTGAGCACCGACAGCTGGCCCCATCTGGTCGCTCGCTTCCGGGATGTGTTGTCGGCGCGTCCGCTCGACCACTGCGAACGGGCGTGGGTGGGGGCTCGCCTTCGGAACCCGGCCGAGGTCCGCCTGTTCTGGGCCCAACCCGTCCCGGACCAGCGCCACGGGTACACGGCCGCCGCCTTCGTCGCTGCTCGGTACCCACGCCGGCCCGATTTGATCCGGGCGGCGTTGCTGCACGACATCGGGAAACGGCACGCTCCATTGGGGGTGGTGGGGCGTTCAGTCGGAAGCCTCGCCCGCAAGCTGGGATTGCGGCTGGGAGGGAGGATCGCCCTCTACCTCGACCATGGCGTGGTCGGGGCGGCGGAGCTGGAAGCGGCCGGGGCCGAGCCGTTGGTGGTCGACTACACCCGGCATCATCACGGACGCCGCCCGGTCACGGTCCCGGTGGACGATTGGTCGGAACTGAACCGGGCCGACGCCGCTCGACCGAAAGCCGTCGCCCCCGACCCGCCCTCCAATACGATAACTCCGCCATGACCTACCAGGTGAAGACCGCGGTCTTCGAGGGACCGCTCGATCTGCTGCTGCAGCTCATCACCCGCCATCAGGTCGACATCACCCAGGTGAGCCTGGTCGACCTGGTGACCGAGTATCTGGCCTACCTCGACGAGATGCGCCAGTTGGAGCTGGAGGTGACCTCCGAGTTCCTCCTGATCGCTGCCACCCTCATCCAGCTCAAGGCCCGCCACCTGCTGCCGGACGACACCGACTTCGACCTGGACGAGGAGCTGGCGCTGATGGAGGAGCGCGACCGGCTGCTGTCCCGGCTTCTCGCCTGCGTGACCTTCAAGGACGTTGCCGCCGTCATCGCCCACCGCTTGGCGGACGGGGGGCGCCATCTCGGCCGGACGGTGGGACTCGAAGATCTGGTGGCGCCGGTGAAGCCCGACGTAAAGGTCCCGATCGACCGGGAGGGACTGGCCCGGATCGCGGCCAACGTGCTGGCCGCGGTCGATGCGGAACCGGACCTCGACCATCTGGCCCTCGATCTCCCGTCGGTGGAGGAGGCGATGGCCGATCTCCGCCGTCAGATCGAAGACGTGGCGGAGGGCACCTTCCAAGACCTGGTGGACCACTGTCGGCGGCCCGGGGAGGTGGTCGCCTACTTCCTTGCGTTGCTCGAGCTGGCCCGTTGGGGGTTGGTGGAGGTGAGCCAACCGGACTGGCTTTCCGACATCTGGGTCCGGCACCGACCGGAGGTGGACGGGTCGGGCCTGACCAGCGAGTGGGCGCGCTGATGGAGACGGCCGCCATCCTCGAAGCCATCCTCTTCGTGGCCGAGGAGCCGGTACCGCTGTCCGAGCTGGCCGAGGTGTTGGAACTGCCGGCGGGCGAGGTCGAGAGGATCCTGGAGGGGCTCCAGGACGGCCTGGTCGAGCGCGGCTCCGGCATCGAGCTGCGGCGGGTGGGGGCCGGGTGGCGGCTCTACACCCGGGCCGATGCTCTGCCCTACCTGGAGCGGTTCGCCCAAACTGCAACCGCCGCCCGCCTGTCGAGTGCCGCCCTGGAGGTGCTGGCGGTGGTGGCCTACCAGCAGCCGGTGGCCCGGGCCCAGATCGCCGAGATACGCGGGGTGGACTCCGAATCCGCCGTCCGCACCCTGGAACGGCATGGCCTGATCGCCGAAACCGAGCGATTGCCGCTCCCGGGCCGGCCGGCCGTGTACCGCACCACCGACCTCTTCCTGGAGAAGATGGGGATGCGCTCGCTCGCCGAACTGCCCCCTCTGGCCGACCACGTCCCCCCGGCCGAGCTGATGGAGACGCTGGAGGAGACGCTCCGGACCGAGCCTTGACCGCCCCCCCCACACCTCGCCTGCAGAAGGTGCTGGCGGCCACCGGGCTCGCTTCCCGCCGGGTGGCCGAACAGTGGATTGCGGCCGGCCGAGTGACGGTGGACGGGCGCCGGGCGGTTCTCGGGGACCGGGTCGACCCGGAGCAGGCTCGCATCGAGGTGGACGGGGTGCCCGTCCCGGTCAAGCCCGGGTTGGTGTACTACTTGGTGAACAAGCCGGCCGGAGTGGTCACCACCGCCGACGATCCCCAAGGGCGTTCTACCGTGATCGATCTGGTGCCCGACGAGGTGCGGCTGTTCCCGGTCGGGCGGCTGGATCTGGATTCGGAGGGACTGCTGCTGCTCACGAACGACGGCGAGCTGGCCAATCTCCTGACCCATCCTCGTTACGGGGTGACCAAGACCTATGTGGTGCTGGTGGAAGGCGTTCCCACTCCGGCTGCAGTGCGAGCGTTGACCGACGGCGTGGAACTGGAAGACGGACCGGCGCGAGCACTGGTCGCTCGCCTGGTCGGTTGGGAAGAGGGACGGTCCCATCTGGAGCTTGTCATGGGGCAGGGTCGAAAGCGGGTGGTGCGGCGTATGTGTGACGCCATCGGACACCCGGTGCTACGCCTGTTTCGAACTGCGGTCGGGCCGCTGACCGATCGCACGCTGGCGGCCGGTGAGTATCGGAGGTTGACCGCCGACGAGGTGCGGGCCCTCTACCAGGCTGCCGGTCGCTCTCACCAGTCGTGGCACAATCTCTCTTCCCGACCGGACGAGTAAGGATGCAGTTTCCCGCCGTGATGCCGATCCGGCCCCGGGGCCCGATCGACGCAGAGGTCCGGCCTCCGGGATCGAAGAGCATCACCAACCGCGCTCTGCTGGTGGCCGCCCTGGCGGAGGGGACCAGCCGGGTGATCGGCGGGCTGGACAGCGACGACACGGTGGCCATGCGCTCCTGTCTGGCCGAGCTGGGGGTGGAGGTCCACCGCCTGGAGGACGGCTGGTTGGTGGAAGGTGGGCAGCTGCGGGCGCCTACCCGGACCCTGGACGCCGGCGCCTCGGGCACCACCGCCCGGTTCATCACCGCCGCCGCCGCGCTCGTGCCCGGCCGGGTGATGGTCGACGGGAGCGATCGTATGCGGCAGCGTCCCATGAACGGCCTGACCGAGGCTCTGGCTGCGCTGGGTGTGCGGGTGGAGCAGCTCTCCACCAACCCGGGTCTGCCGCTCGAGGTGGACGGCGGGGGTCTGGCCGGAGGGTCGGTCACGGTCGACGGCCGGCGCACCAGCCAGTTCCTGTCGGCGTTGCTGCTGGTGGCGCCGCTTGCGCAGGGACCGCTCACCATCCACCTGTTCGGGGGCGAACTGGTCTCGCGGCCCTATGTGGCCTCCACGTTGGAGGTGATGCGGGCGTTCGGCGCCAGGGTCGAGGAGGATTCCGGGCCCACCTATCGGGTCGAGCCGACCGGGTATGAGGCCCGGGAGTTCACGGTCGAACCCGACGCCTCTGCTGCCGCCTACCCATGGGCGGCGGCGGCCGTCAGCGGGGGGCGGGCGACCGTGCTGGGGATCTCGCCCACGTCGCTGCAGGCCGACCTCGGGTTGCTCGATGTCCTGGCGGAGATGGGCTGTGAGGTGGAACGTTCGCCCGCCGGCCTCACGGTGGTCGGCCGGGAGCGGTTGCGGGGCGTCGATGTGGACATGAACGAGTTCCCGGACGCGGTCTTGGCGGCGGCGGTGGTGGCCGTCTTCGCCGCCGGCCCGAGCCGCATCCGTAACGTTGCCAACCTCCGTCTGAAGGAGACGGACCGGCTGGCGGCGCTGGAGACGGAGCTCGAACGACTGGGGGCGGCGGCCACCAGCGGCCCCGATTGGCTGGAGGTGTCACCGGGCCCCACCCGGCCGGCCCTGATCCGCACCTACGACGACCACCGGATGGCGATGGCGTTCGCGGTCGCCGGGTTGAGGATCCCTGGAGTTGTGATCGACGATCCCGGATGCGTGTCGAAGACCTGGCCCGGGTTCTTCGATGAGCTGGAGCGGTGGTGAGCGAGCCGCTGCTGGTGGCAGTGGATGGGCCCGGTGGGTCGGGTAAGTCGACGGTCAGCCGCCGGCTGGGGGAGGTGCTCGGGCTTCCCCATCTCGACACCGGAACGTTCTATCGGGCGGCCACCCTGGCCGTGCTCCGGGCCGGAGTCGATCCCGCCGACGCCTCGCAGGTGGTTCGAGTGGCGGCGGACGCGCAACTGGCGTACCGGGCCGGCTCCATGTTCCTGGACGGTGTGGACGTCACCTCCGAGATCAGGTCGGCGCCGGTCACGGAGGCGGTGAGCGCGGTGTCGGCGATACCAGAACTCCGCGTTCTGATGGTGGCGGCCCAGCGGGCCTGGGTGGCCGCGGTGGGGGGATCGGCGGTGGTGGAGGGGCGCGACATCGGTACGGTGGTGTTTCCGGGTGCGACCGTGAAGGTGTTCCTGACGGCCGATCCGGAGGTACGTGCGGCCCGACGGGCGGCCGAGCTCGACACGGAGGTACGGCTCTCGGAGGTGGCGGCCGACCTCGACCGGCGGGACCATTTCGACGCCAGCCGTGAGGCATCCCCCCTCCAGATCGCAACCGACGCCGTGCGTATCGATACCACCGACCTGGTGGTCGAGGAGGTGGTGGCGCAGATCGCGGCGCTGGTGGCGGCCGCCGGTCCGACCTGACCCGGAGTCAGCGTCCGACCAGCTCGAGCGCCTCGGTGGCAGTCCACTCCCGGTCGCGTTCCAGCAAACCCGGCAACCCCGGTGTCCGAGCCGTGTAGCCCGCTTCCACCGCCGCCTGCAAAACGCCCAGGAACGCTCTCAGCTGAGGCGGGAGGGGGAAGTATTCCTCCTCGTCGGTCACCCGCAGCGGGTGGGAGCCGGCTCTGGGAGCGAGGGCTTCGATCACCTGGGCCACGACATGGTCGGGGGCCGATGCTCCGGCCGTCACGCCCACCGTTTCGACTCCTTCGAGCCAGAGCGGGTCGATGTCGGCCGGCGAATCGATGCGGTGCGCGGCCACCCCTGCTTCGCGGGCGACTCTCACCAGTGCCTGGGTGTTGGAGGAGTTGGTGGAACCGACGATGAGGATGAGGTCGGATTGTTCGGCCAGGCCCTGCACCGCCGCCTGGCGGTTGGTGGTGGCGTAGCACAGGTCGCTGCGGCGGGCGGTCCACAACTTGGGGAAGCGGCGGCCGGCCTCGTCGAGCACCGATTCCCACTCGTACAGCCCGAGGGTGGTCTGAGCCAGCAGCGCCACCCGCTCGGGGTCGTCGGCCTCGAAGTCGGACAAGCCCTCCTCCGGTTCGATCAGGGTGATGGCGTCGGGAGCCTCGGCCACCGTTCCCACCGCCTCATCGTGTCCGGCATGGCCGATGTAGAGGATGTCGAATCCCTGGTCGGCCATGCGCTTGACCTCGTGGTGGACCTTGGTCACCAGCGGACACACCGCGTCGACTACCACCGCCGCCCGCGCTTGGGCGCCGGCCACCACCTCGGGGGCGGAGCCGTGTGCCGACAGCATCACCGGGGCTCCCGCCGGTACCTGGCTGATGTCGTCGACGAAGACGACTCCCACCTTCTCGAAGGCCTGCACCACCCACTCGTTGTGCACGATCTGGTGGTAGCAGTAGACCGGCGGCTCGAACACGCGCACCATCCAGGTGAGGGCCTTGATGGCCATCTCCACCCCGGCACAGAAGCCGCGGGGCTCCGCCACCAACACTCGGTCGACCATGGCAACCATGGTAGGTCCTCGAAGCGGGCTAGCCGGCGGGTCCTATCCTGATCGGATGCCGAGCGAACAGTCGTCGAGATGAGCCGTCTGCCGGTCGTGGCGGTGGTAGGGCGCCCCAATGTGGGCAAGTCCACATTGGTGAACCGGATCGTCGGCGGCCGGCCGGCGGTGGTCCAGGCGCAGCCAGGGGTCACCCGTGACCGTCGCGAGTTCCGGGCCGAGTGGGCCGGGCGCTCGTTCCTGGTCGTGGACACGGGCGGATGGGAGGTGACTCCCGATCAGGAGCTGGCACTGGCGATCCGCGGTCAGGCCGAGGCTGCCTTGGGGGCGGCCGATGCCGTTCTGTTCGTGGTCGACGCCACCACCGGCATCACGGCGGATGACGCCGGGGTGGCGGCGCTGCTCCAGGAGGATGGGCTGCCGGTGGTGGTGGTCGCCAACAAGGTCGACGACGCCTCCCGCGAGCCGGATGTGGCCCATCTCTGGGGCCTGGGATTGGGTGAGCCGATGGCGGTGAGCGCTTTCCACGGCCGGGGAGTGGGGGATCTGCTGGACCGGCTGGTGGCGGTCCTGCCGCCGGTGGACGAACCGAAGGCGGAGGTCCGGCTTCCCACCCTTGCGATCGTGGGCCGACCCAACGTCGGCAAATCGACCTTGCTCAACCGGCTGACCGGCCAGGAACGGGTACTGGTGTCGCCGACCCCCGGCACCACCCGGGATCCGATCGACACCACCATCCGGCTGGGAGACCAGGAGTTCCGGGTGGTGGATACCGCCGGAATCCGCCGCGCCCCCAAGATCCGGGAGGATGCCGACTACTACTCGGTGCTGAGAGCCCGGCGGGCACTGGCCGAAGCCGATGTGGCGCTGCTGATGATCGACGCCGTCGATGGGGTGGCGCAGCAGGATCAGCGGATCGCAGAGGAGGCGGCGGAGGCGGGAGCCGGTTTGATCATCCTGCTCAACAAGTGGGACGCGGTCGACGAGGAGACCCGGGAGGCCACCACCGCCGGGGTGGGGGACCGCCTCGGGTTCGTGTCGTGGGCGCCGGTGCTGCGCATCTCGGCTCTCACCGGGGCCCGGCTCCACCGGCTGGCGGCGGCGGTGGAAGCGGTGCTCACCACCCGGCAGAGCCGGGTACCGACGGGCGCACTGAACCGGATGCTGAGGTCCTGGCAGCAGGCCCATCCGCCCCCGACCCGCAAGGGGAGGCGCCCGAAGATCCTGTACGGGGTGCAGGCCGGCAGCAGCCCTCCCACCATCGTGCTGTTCGTGTCCGGGGGCGAGCTGGGGCCCGATTACCTGCGCTATTTGGAGAACCGGCTCCGGGACCAGATCGACCTCCTCGGAACCCCGGTCCGGTGGCGGACTCGGCGCCGCGCCCACCAGGGAGCGGGTCGTGGCTGAAGGAGAGGACCGGCGCGATACCACCTGGTCGTTCTGGTTCCTGGTCGGTCTGGCGGCTCTCTACCTGGGGTACCGGCTCGTGCAAGGGATCCTTCTGGCCGTGCGGTGGATCGCCGGCGGGTGACGTGGAGTAACATCGCTTCGACTCGGGCTGTGGCGCAGCTTGGCAGCGCGCTTGACTGGGGGTCAAGAGGTCGCCGGTTCAAATCCGGCCAGCCCGACCATCCGACCCCTGCATGTATGGGGGTTTCGTCGTTGGCGGGTGTGCATGGCCCGAGTTCCGGGACGCTTATCCGGCGCCTATCGACCCCTCGAGCAGCTGGGCTAGCCGCTCGACCGCACCCCGTTGCATGTTGGGCAGCACCGCGAAGTTGGTATCGAGGGTGATCGCAATTGAGGGTGCCCGAGTCGCTCCTCAACCACGTCACCCCTCAACCACGTCACCGCCTCGGGCCTCGGGATCAACGGCGGGCTCGGCCAAGCCGGCGTCCCCACCGCCGACGAACTCATCGACCTGTGGGGCTCGGTCATCTTCCCCTACCGGGAACGGACCACCTGGCTGATGAATTCCGCCACCTTGGCCACCGTCCGCAAAGTCAAAGACCAGAACAACAACCACCCGGTCGGACCGCTCGGCCAAGAAGGAGACCTCCGCATCCTCGGCCGTCCGGTGGAGTTGGACCCCAACATGCCCAACACCGGCCTCACCGCCACCTATCGAGGATGCGGGCTCCTGTCATCTTCAGACTGCGCAACGATTGCCGGACCTGCTCCATCTTGGCGGCGCGCTCTCAAGATTGACCGATACAGCCTGATCATGTATCGCACTTCGCGCTTCCAATGCGTGACGCTTTGAAATACGCTCGGGGTGCTGCCCCTTGGGGGAAGAACGCATGCGGAGCGAACACGCTGATCGGCACGAGTCCCACAAGCGACGAGCCGACGCCAATGCCGCGCACAACCGATTGCATCCCGAGCAATACAAGAGCGGATCCGCTCGGACCCTTCGGGAGCTGGGGAAACAGGGTGGCAAGTTCACCAGGTTCGGGACGGTGTACTTGGCCGTCGCGGTGGGCGCGGCAGTCCTGTTTGCCATCTACGGCATCGTGTCCTTGCTGATTGAATAGTCGTTTCGTCAGTAGATCGGGTGGACGGCAACGAATCCCGGACATTGGGAGGACATGTCATGCAGGAACTCGTCGGCAATCTCTTCGTGTGGAGTGGTCTGGTTCTGTTCTTCCTGCAGGTGGTCCTCACCGTGATCGGCGTTCTGAGACCACGCGCCGACGGAATGCTGGCAGAAGGCGCCGGCTGGTGGGAGCAAGTCTTCAAGGCCCTTTCTGACAAGTTCCCGGTCGCCGCCCTTGGCATTGCGGCCGTGTGGGTCGGATCCAATATCCTCGGCTGGTGGCCTTCGACTGGCTAGCAACGGTCATCTTGGTCCCAAGTGGGCTTAGCGCCTGCTGTGGGGCCCAGCCGCCAAGAACATCACGGACCCTCGCCTGAGCCAAGGAATGTTCGCATGGTCAAGTCGGCGCCATGGGGCGCCTATGGGGTCGAAGGCGGCCCGAGTCGATACGGTACGACGTGGGAAAGGCGCTGGGCAAAGGCTCTGCTAGGTCCTGCTTTCAGACAGCGGTGGGCACAGATTGGGATAGGCCGCACCGTCTCGGCTTGACTTGGGGTCAAGAGGTCGCCGGTTCAATCCGGCCAGCCCGACCCACGGGCGGCGCTGGTCGTGCGCGGCGCGTCTCGCTTAGCAGCGCTGCCACGGCCTGCCCGCTCGGTGGAAGCCCCGTTCCAGGTCAACGGCCTGCCCGCGCGAGTGATACCGGACTTCTGCAAGTGCCCGTGATCGGTCGCCCGGAGCGATCTGGGCGCACTCTGGCGCGGACGGCTAGCTGCAGAGTCGTTCTGCGTTGGCGAGCTGCGTTAGGACCGCTTGCAGGTTGGCGGGCGGCGGATCGGCTTCCTGCACACTCCAGTAGAAGCCGCACAGATGACCCGATCGGTAGAGGGTCTCGTCGTCCAAGAGATAGCTGATCAGGAAGATCCATGCTCCGGAGTCGACTGTGCAGGTTGGATCGTTCAAGAACTGGACAAAGACCTCCTCGACCGAGTCTGCTCCAACGGCCCGGTGGTAGCTCACCAAACCCTGGTCGAGATTGATCGCGTGATCGTCCACTCCGTTCGGGAAGTTGCCCTCCATCTGGGCGCACGTCACGGTGCCGGCCGGCCAGTCGAACGTGACCATCTCAGCAGGCTGCGAGGTACTGAGAGGTGATGCTTCTCCGGGTGTCGTGGGCGCACTTGCGGTCGGCAGATTCGTGGCGACAGTCGCAGAGGCGACGGGACTCGCAGGGTCGATGGATGCTCTTCCGTTGCCAGCCCCGGCCTCATTCGACGTGCATGCGGTGACTGCCAGCGACAGGATTGCGAGACCGGCGGCGATCTGCATGTTGTGTCAACGCAGCACCGCTCTCCGGCATCCCGACGCAGCTCCCGTCGTGGACCACGCCGATCGCCACATGTGTGCGTCTTCGGGATGGCGGTCGGGTAACGAATACGAAGGTCTCCAACGTGCGAGTAGGTGAAGAGCGACCGACCTCGGGTCCCGTTGCGGTTGGCTGACGACCGGCCACTTACGATCAGCCATGTGCGTGGGCAGCCTGAGCGTTCCTGGACGTTCCTCCTGGCTGCGTACGTCTCGGTGATTGCCGGCATTGCCGGTTGGGTTGTCTTCCAGCTGGAGGGGCCTTTCGCCGATCACCTGCTGGAGCTGTCCAACACGGAGGGTGGTTCGATTGCCGTCGAGCTACTCAACCTGCCTGTGTGGGCTCTGCTCGTTCTGGCTCTGGCGCGTTTCGGTCGGTTCCGGATGAGCGAGTTGGGTGTCAAACGAGCCGGCGTTGGCCGGGCTGTCGTTGTCACCGCGATCCTTTGGGCGGCGGTTCAGGTCGTCCAGTCGGTGGCCGCGATCGTGGTGGGAGACCCGGTCGGTGTGCGCCTTTCTTGGTTGACCAGTGCGCGCGGCGTGGTGCCCTTTCTGGTGGGTTGGGTGTCGATCGCTTTCGGAGAGGAGGTCTTCTTCCGCGGATTCCTGCAGACTCAACTCTCCCTGAAGGTCAGAGGTCGACCGGCGCCCGTGACGGCAGCAGTCTTCCTGGCGAGTGCGGCCTTTGCCTTGGCCCACCTGCCACGGTTGGTGATGAAGCAACAACCGGTTCTTCCCGCCATGATGACGTTCCTAGGGATTGGGATCGTGTTGGGCGCCCTGTTCCACGCAACCCGCAACCTGTATCTCTCCATCGGGATACACGCCCTCTTCAACTGGCCGGTGCTCCTGTTCGATGAAACCCTCAATCACACCCTGGTCCTGTCCGCCGTCGCGCTGGCATATACCACGATCGCTCGTGATCGGACGCCGACGACGGTGCGCGGCATGCCCCGAACCCGGCAGCAGTGCGACGTCCCCGCCGACCGGGTCGAGACAGCCCTTCCACACCAGCTCCCGCCCGAGAAGGACCGTCCAGCCGGATAGCGCCGAACGGCACCTCGCGCTCGGGTTGTCAATCGGGTCGGCAGATGTCGCGGCCGTACCCGATTCGAAGGACGATGACCTTTCACCACCCTTCGTCGATCCAGTAATGAAGGCGGTAGGTGCCCCACCGAGCACGATTCCCGAGCGGAATCGCCCGGATGGCGAAACCAGGCCGATCGGCACATCGGCGTGAGGTGGGCGGGGCCGCCGGCGGGTTGCTCAGCATCGGTCACAGGGCCTTCGGACCCAGGCCACAACGCTCATCCGACGGGTCCGTTAGCCTGCTGAGGCGTCGCAGACGAGGAGGGATCACGTGGCGAAGTACCTGATGGTCTACAAGGGCGAGGCCACCGACCCGGCCGACATGCCGGAGGAGCAGCGGAATGAGGTCATGGCCAGGTGGGTGGCCTGGATGGAGGAGGTCGGTCCGGCCCTGAGCGACGTGGGGACGCCCCTGGCTCCCAGCGCCTCCATCGTCGACGACGGCTCGATCGCCTCCCCGACGCCGCTGTCGGGCTATTCGATCATCGAAGCGGAGGATCTGGAGGGTGCCCGTGCCCTGGCCGACGGTCACCCTTTCCTGAGCGAAGGGAAGGGCAACTTCGCCATCGACCTCTACGAGATGCTGCCCGTGCCGACGATGCAATGAACCATCGGCCCGGCTGGCGGCGGCCGAGCCTGAGCGGTGGGCGGTCCGTTACCGGAGCCCGGTGATGCCGCCATCCACGACGATGGTCTGGCCGGTGATGTAGTTGGAAGCGGGGGAGGCCAGGAAGATGGCCGCCCCCGCCATGTCTTCCGGTCGGCCGGCGCGTCCCATCGGGATGCGGGCAATCGCCTCCTCGGCTCCACCCTCGAAGATGAAGCGGGTCATCTTTGAGGGGAACAGGCCGGGAGCGATCGCGTTCACGTTGATGTGGTCGGCGACCAGCTTCCTCGCCAGCGTGCGGGTGAGGTGGATCACGGCCGCCTTGGCGGCCGCGTAGGAATAGGCCTCGAACACGGGGACCCGCAGGCCGTCGATAGAGGCGATGTTGATCACCCGAGCCGGTCGATCGGGATGGGCGGCGGCGGCGATCAACTGAGTCAGGCGGCGGGTCAAGAAGAAGAGCGATTTCACGTTCAGATCGACCACCTTGTCCCAGCCGTGCTCCGGAAAGGATTCGAGCGGCTCGCCCCAGGTGGCGCCGGCGTTGTTGACCAGGATGTCCAGCGAATCCTCGCGTTCTTCTATGGCGGCGGCCAGCCGCTCGATCTCCTCGAGCGAGGACAGGTCGGCCGGGAATGCGACCGCGTGGTCGGGCCCACCGAGGTCGGCGGCGGCTTCTTCACACGCGTCGGTGTTGCGGGACGAGATGTAGACCCTGGCACCAGCTTCGACGAATCCGCGGGCGATCATCAGCCCGATGCCGCGCGAGCCACCCGTGACGAGGGCGACTCTTCCCCTGATGTCGAAGAGATTCATGCGGCTCTCTCGCCGGCGCCAGAGGTGGACGCTAGCCGGGAGCGGCCCGGCGGTGGCGGTCGGCAATCCGGGCTCGTAGCGCGCGGGGGCTGAAACGGACCGCCTGATGCTCAAGCAGAGGCGGAAGGTGCCGACAATTACCGTGTGAGCGGAGCCCATTCGGCGGCCCTCGAAGGGCTGGCCCGGCGGGTGTCACAGGTGCGGCGCTTCGCCTACGCCGGCGCGCTCACCCTGGTCGGGATCGCTACCGTCGCCACCGGCTCGGCCCGTCTGGCGGCGATGACCCTGTTCCTTCTGGCGGGACTGCTGGTCCCGCAGGGGCTCCAGGCTCCCCTCGACCGGCTCCGGGTGGCGCTGCTGTGTGATCTGGCGGTGGCCTTCTCGCTGTGGTGGATGTTCGATCCGGTCAGCGGGGTCAGCTTCATCCTCTTTGCGGTGGTGGCGGTGGCCAACCTGCTGCTGCCACGGCAGCAGGCGACCGCTATCTCGACGGTGGTGGTGGTGGCCGCAGCCTCGTTTGCACCCCTCCATTTCTGGGCCAAAGCGGCCGAACTTCCGCTGTTCCATCGCGGCGCCCGCACCGTGCCGGAGCCGGAGCTGCTGGTCGGGATCTTCACCACCGCCCTGTTGCTGGCGGCCCTGTCGATGCTGTTCCGTTCGATGGCCGACCGGCTCCAGGAGGCGCTCGACCGCCGCGAGGCGAGCGAGGCTCGTTTCGCCGCCGCCTTCCGCCATGCCCCGACCGGGATGCTGCTTCTCGACCGAGCGGGCGCCGTCGTCGACGTCAATCCCGCCATGGCGGCACTCCTGGCGATCCCACCGGATTCGGTGATCGGCACCAGCCTGCTGGCTCACCTCGATCAGGCGAGTCGAGCCCGCCTGTCGGAAGTCCTGCAGCAGCGCGAACCCGACCACCGGGAGCTGGAGGGAGAGGTGCAGGGCGACCACCCCAAGCAGGTCGTCATCTCGGTCACCCCTATGGCCGCGGCCGGCACTCGAGATCTCTTCATCGCCCAAGTCGTGGACGTTACCGACCGGCTGCGGGCCGAGGAGGCCATCGAGCACCGACTCGATTTCGAGCGGGTGATTCGAGCGGTGTCGTCCCACCTCATCGAGATCCCGATCGAGGAAGCGGACGTCGGGATCGACGCGGCTCTGGAGGCGGTGGGAAGCTTCGCCGGAGTCGACCGGGCCTATGTCTTCCAGTTCGATCCTTCGGCCAGCACCGCCACCAACACCCACGAGTGGTGTGCGCCGGGCATCCCCCCCGCCATCGAACAGCTGAACGAAGTGCGCAACGACGCGTTTCCGTGGTTCGCCAGCCGGATCCTGTCAGGTGAGAGCGTCGTCGTTCACCACCTCGACGAGCTCCCGCCGGAGGCTGGGGGCGAGTGGGAAAACCTGGTCCAGCAGGGAGTGCAGTCGGTGATGGCAGTCCCGATGATCGGCGGAGGCGGCGTCGTCGGCTTTGTCGGCTTCGATTGGGTCCGTGCTCCCTCTCCGTGGAGTGGCGACGACATCGCCCTGGCCCGCATCGTCGGCGAGATGATCTCCAACACCCTTCAGCGACGGGACGCCCACCTGCGCCTGGCGGATCTGGTCCGCTCCAAGGACGAGTTCGTGGCACGGGTCAGCCATGAGCTCCGCACCCCTCTGACCGTCGTGCTGGGACTGGCGGAAGAGTTGCGATCATCGCAACAGCCGGAGCGGGACCTGCTCGACCTCATCGCCGACCAGAGCCGGGAACTCAGCTACATCGTCGAGGACCTGCTGGTGGCGGCCCGGGCCGAGATCGGAGCCCTCACCATCCGTCCCGAGTTGCTGGTGCTGGCCGACGAGGTGCATCGGTCGCTGCTCGGCCTGGGACACGAGCTCGACTTCAGGGTCGAGATCGGCCCGACCATCAGGCTGTGGGCCGACCCGCTGCGGGTCCGGCAGGTACTGCGCAATCTGCTCACCAACGCCGCCCGCTACGGAGGAGACCGGATCAGGGTGACGGCCGCCGCCTCCGGCTCGCAGACGGTGCTGACGGTGGCCGACAACGGGCGGGGGATCCCCAGCGACCTGCGCGACCGCGTGTTCGAGCCGTATGTGCAAGCGAACGACACCGCCGGCATCCCGGCTTCGATGGGCCTCGGCCTCAGCGTCGCCCGATCACTCGCCCGCCTGATGGGAGGGGACCTCACCTATGGCTTCCTCGACGGGTGGAGCCGGTTCGCTCTCCGTCTGCCCAGCTCGAACGCCGCCGCCGGCGAGGCCGTCCCGCGCCTTCAGGCCGGCACCCGGTGACCTGAGCCGGCCGGCCGACCGACGGTCGGAGCAGGCCTGCGGCCGCCTCTCCAACTCCTTTGTCCTGCGCCCGGTGGTGTGCCGGGTTGGGCTCAGCCCGCCCCGGACGACGGATCGGTGTTGACGTTGCCGTAGGCGGCCGGGACCCACAGCAGCGTGAGAGTGGTGCTGCTGTACTCCAGCGACCCACTGTTGAGCACGCCCAGCACGTAGAAGACGTGGCTGCCGGCCTCGACCGGATACACCTTCTGCTCGCTCCAGATGGTGCTGTAGAAGTCGGTGGGAAGGGCGGCGGGGAACCCGACGTTGCGCTGGATCCCGTCGGCGTCCCAATCATTCGTCTGGGCCGCCAAGCTCAGTCGGGCATCGTCCAGCGTGCCGGTCGTGTGCGACGACGAGATCTGAGAGTATGCCTCGGCGATGACGTATCCGTCCTGGGGAGCGGTGATCTCGGCGCTCTGCAGGACCGAGACGGTGGACGGAACGGTGGTGCCGCTGTCGTTCTTCTCGTAGGCGACGCCGGGTCCGTCCTTGCCATCGAGCAGGTCGGAGTCGGCGGCGTCGACCACCTGGTTGATGGCCAGGCGGTGGAGGAACGCCGCCATCTGGCCACGGGTCACGTAGTCGCCGGGGCAGAACTCTGTGTTGGCCGGCGGGTTGCATCCCTTGGTCACTCCGGTCTCGGCCAGCCAGGCGACGTCGGCGTGGAAGGTGTGGGCGTCGGGCACATCCGTGAAGCTGTGGGACGCCAGCACCGCTCCCGGAACGGCGACGGCTCCGACCACGGCGACGGCGATACCCAGTCGCCACCAGGCGGTTCTCGTCCGTCGAGGTGTCACGCGATTCATGGGGACCTCCCTCCTCGAATCGCTGCTCTGCAGCCGAACCTACCCGGACCCTCCTCCTGCCCCGCCCGGCCGTCACCGAGCGGGAGATGGGAGCCGCAGCCCGTGGCAGCACCCTCGGCGCGGCTAGTACGAAAGGAACGGATCGATGGCCGCCGCCGCTCGGTCGACCTCCTCGGCGTC
>JBFGJL010000002.1:0-16452 GCA_041577235.1 Acidimicrobiia bacterium
GGTGGCCGATCTGATCTGCTCCCGCCCGGACACGGACTGACACCGCCGGGCGGACCGTAACGAACCCCCCTACCGGCAGGACCGTGGGGCGAACGATTCAGGAGGAGAGGCGATGGAACGCCACTGGTGGCCGAGGTCCCGCTGCATGGTCTCTGGCATGCCGTCCCCTGCTTCCCCACCGTGAGCGAGGTGTGGCTCCGCCTGCTGGACGCGTACGGACTGTGATGGTCTCGAACAAGGGAGAAGACATGCGCGGCATCGAAGGCAAGAACGTGCTGGTCACCGGGGGTGGCTCCGGAATCGGACAGGCGATCGCCGTCCGGATGGCCCGAGACGGAGCCCACGTGGCGATCAACTACGTGGGCGCCTCCACCGGGGCCATGGAGACCGAAGAGCAGATCGAGCACGCTGTGCACCTGTGCATGAAGCAGATCGAACAGCACGGCAGGCACACGCTGCTGGTGGCGGCGGATGTTTCCGACGAGAACCAGGTCAACGCCATGTTCGACCAGGTGATCGGTGAACTGGGCGGTGTGGACGTGCTCATCAACAACGCCGGTATCCAGATCCCGGCGCCCAGCCACCAGCTGTCGCTGGCCGACTTCGAGAAGGTGCTGCACGTCAACCTGGTGGGCGCCTTCGTGTGCGCCCGCCGGGCCATCGAGCATTTTCTGGCCGAGCCGAAGCCGGGCTCCATCCTGAACGTGTCGAGCGTGCACGAGGTCATCCCCAAGCCCCGTTTCGTCGGCTACTCGGTCTCAAAGGGGGGCATGGAGAACCTGACCAGGACCCTGGCGCTGGAATACGCAGGCCGGGGGATCCGGGTCAATGCCATCGGACCGGGGGCCACGGTCACGCCCATCAACAGGGCTTGGATCGAGGACCCGGACAAGCGGGCCCAGGTCGAGTCCCACATCCCGATGGGGAGGGCGGGAGAAGCTTGGGAGATGGCGGCAGCCGCCGCCTTCTTGTGTTCGGACGAGGCCGCCTACGTCACCGGTCAGACCCTGTTCGTCGACGGTGGCCTCACCCTCTACCCCGACTTCCGGGAATCATGGTCGTCGGAGTGAGCGCGAGGAGGCCTTCTAGCCATCCCGGTACGGCACCGACGACCAGGCGGATCGCTCAACGAGATCACCGCCTCCAAGGCGGTGGCCGCCGGCACCCCGGTGCGGCAAGGGACGGGTGTACGACCTGGCGCACGTGCCGGAGGCGGGGATGCCCGCCTCTCCCGGGCGGAGCTTCACTGAGGAGCTGCTCACCTCCTCGCACGAGGTGAACCGGCGCCGGTCCTCGGCTTCCACCAACAGCTGCACGAGGCGGCAACGGGTGATCAGCTCAATGGTGACAGCGGCCAGTCTGGATCCGCTCGACCCGTCTTCTGCTCCATCCGGTGATGGGCGTCGGCGGCCGCCCGCAGGATCCCGACCAGCTCCGATTGGACTGTCGGCGATGACACGGCGCCTCAGCTTCTTGGCTCCCATCGATCCGTCCTCGTCAGCGGCCGATTCGTGACACCCGGTCGTGCCGCGGTGGGGGTCTCCCTTGTAGGTTGCGGAGAAGCGAGGAGGTGACGGTGACGAGGATCGTGATCCTGGGTGGCGGCTTTGGCGGAGCGGCGGCGGCGGTGGAAGCCCGCGACCTACTCGGACCGGAACACCCGGTCACGGTCATCGACCGATCGGCCACGGGCCATCTGTGCGGCGCCAACCCACTGGTGATCGTTGGCCGGGGCGAAGAGGCCACCCGTTCGCTCCACGACCTGGCCGGCCGAGGAATCGAGGTGGTGGAAGCCGAGATCGAAGAGATCGACCTGGCCGAGCAGAGAGTCGTCACCTCCGCCGGCGACCAGGCTTACGACTACCTGGTGGTGGCTTTGGGTGCGTCTTACGACTGGGCGGCAGTACCCGGATCCGAGCTCGCATATTCCTTCTACGACCCAGCCGGCGCCCAGCGCCTCCGGCGACGCCTGGACGAGTTCTCTGGGGGGAGCATCGTCATCTCGGTGGCCGGTGCTCCGATCAAGTGTCCGCCGGCCCCGTTCGAGGCAGCGATGGTGATCGACGCCGCCCTTCGGGAGCGAGGCATCCGGGCAGCGACGGCGTTGGAGGTGTCGATCCCGGAGCCGGCCCCGCTGGGCGTGGCCGGGCCCGAGGCCAGCCGGCGGCTGTCGGAGGAGCTGGAGCTGCGGGAGATCGGCCTCCGCACATCGGTGACGGTGAACGCCGTGGACGGCCACACCGTGAGCTACTCCGACGGCACCACCGTCTCGGCCGACGTGCCCATCACCGTTCCGATCCACCGGCTACCGCCGGTGGTGGCCACCGCCGGTCTCGCCGGGGACAAGCCGTTTGTCGCGGTGGACCGGGCGACGCTCGAGACTGGGACCCCCGACGTGTTCGCGGTGGGCGACGTCACCGTCATCCCGATCGGTGAACGCGCCGCCGTACCCAAGGCCGGCGTGTTCGCGGCTGGGGAGGGGCGCACCGCCGCCCGGGTCATCGCCGCCCGCATCCTCGGGACCGAGCCACCGCCTCCCTACGACGGCACCGGGCACTGTTTCCTGGCGTTCTCCACGACGACCTCGGCGCAGGTGGGCGGACGGTTCCTGGCGCCGGACGGACCGGAGGTGAGCCTCGGGGCGCCCGACGAAGAAGGGATGAGGGCCAAGCAGGCGTTCGAGCGAGCCTGGTCGGATTTCGCCCTGTGAGCCGGGGCCGCGGCGCCCAGGGCAGCCGTAGGATGAGAGGTTCATCGGTCTCGGGAGGTGCTGGTGTCCGCTCATGAGTTGATCGACCGTGTGGTCCTCTTCGTAGAAGATCTCAACCGGGGAGACCTGGCCACCATTCAGCGCAACATCGCTGCCGACTACTTCGGCTCGGAACCTGCCCGGGACGAGCCCGACGCCGTCGCCACCCACACCATGGTGATGACCGACCTGCGTTCGGCCGTGCCCGACCTCCAGATCGCGCTCGACCAGCTGCAGGAGGCGGATGGCGATGTGACAGGACGGGCCCGCTTCACCGGCACCCATCAGCACGCCCTGTGGGGCTCGCCCGGTTCGGGCAAACGCTTCGATTGGGAGGTGGCCGTCACCATCCGGCCGAAGGGGGACCGGTTTGCCATCCGCTTCGACGACACCCGGGCCAAAGAGGCGGTGGCCGTCCTCCGGCAGTTCGGGCTGGTCAACCCGCCGGATCAGATGGACCTACCGCATCCGTATCCGGTGGCGGTCCCCGAGTTCGTGCTGCGAGTGGTCTTCACCGGCCAGGCGGGCGACAAGCCCTGCAGTCATCTCGACCAGATCGCGGTGATCGATCCCACCACCGATGTCTGCCGCCAATGCGTCGAGCTGGATAGCGTCTGGCCGGCTCTGCGGATGTGCTTGATCTGCGGCTTCGTCGGGTGCTGCGACACCTCCCGCTACCGGCACATGCGGGCCCACGCCCGTGAGACCGGACATCCTCTGTTCCGTTCGATCCGGATGGACGAGGGGTGGTTCTGGTGCTACGAGGACGCCGCCTTCTTCCCCAAGCGGTCGCTGGAGCGTTACCGGTGAGTCCGCTACCCACCGGAGCCAGAGCGGGGCGGACCGGAGGGTAGGGTTTCGGCTGAGTCGAGCGAGGGAGTGCCGGTGATCGCCACCACCCCCTTCCACGATCGGGTGGCCGCCCTCAACCAGACCGGGCTGTGGAGCCATTGGGCCGGCCGGCTGGTGGCGGAGAAGTACCAGCTGTCGGAGAAGTTCGAGTACTTCGCGATCCGCAACGCCGCCGGCGTGTTCGACACTTCCCCGCTCTTCAAGTACCGCATCTCCGGCCGCGACGCCGAGGCCTTCCTGGCGGGGGTGCTGGCCCGCGACATCCGTCTCTGCCGTCCCGGTCGTGCCCACTACACGATGTGGTGCGACGACCGGGGCTACGTCGTCGAGGATGGGGTCGTCTTTCGCCTCTCCGACCGCGAGTTCTGGCTCACTTGCGCCGAGCCCAATCTGTCCTACTTCGGGGACCTGGTCGGGTCGGCCCAGGTGACGATCGAGGACGTTTCCGACCACTACGCGGCCCTCGCCCTGCAGGGACCGAAATCCCGCCGGGTGCTGACGGGCCTCGCCCGGGAAGTGGAGGAGCTTCCCTACTTCGGGCTGGCCCCGACCAAGATCGCCGGGACGGCGGCGGTCGTGTCCCGGACCGGCTTCACCGGCGATCTCGGCTACGAGATCTGGGTGGAGGGGTCCGACGCCCTGGCGGTGTGGGATGCGGTCGCCGAAGCCGGCGAGGGGTGGGGGGTGATCCCGATCGGCCAGATCGCTCTGGACATGGCCCGGATCGAGGCGGGATTGCTTCTGCTGGCCGTCGATTTCCACTCGAGCCGGTACGCCTGGACCGACCACGACCGGTCCACACCGGTCGAGTTGGGCTATGAGTGGATGTTCCGCCACCTGGCCACCGACGACCGTGCCTTCATCGGCCGCCGAGCGATCGAACGGGAGTTGGCGGAAGCCTCCTCCCGCTGGCGGCTGATGGGGCTGGTGGTCGGCTGGGCCGACCACGACCGGCTCTATCGAGAGGCAGGGCTGATCGCCCCCAAGGATCATCTCCCCGTCCACGAGGAGGTGATGGTCTACGACCGGGCCGGAGAACGAGCCGGGTACGCCACCAGCTCGATGTACTCCCCGATCCTGCAACGCCACATCGCCCTGGCCCGGGTGAGGCCCGACCTGGCCATACCCGGCTCGTCGGTGTCGCTGGAGCTGACCATCAACCACCGCCACCAGCTGGTGGAGGCCGAGGTGGCCCGCCTGCCGCTGTTCGCACCCGACCGCAAGACCTCGTGAGGTAGCCATGCCGACATCCCGCACCTACGACGCCATCGTCATCGGCGGCGGCCACAACGGCTTGGTCAACGGCGCCTACCTGGCCAAGGCCGGCCTGAAGACCCTGATCCTGGAGCGGCGCCATCTGGTGGGAGGAGCGGCGATCACCGAAGAGCTGGTGCCGGGGTTTCACTTCACCACGTTCTCGTACGCCCTCAGCCTGCTGCGACCCGACATCGTCCACGAGCTGGAGCTGACCAGCCACGGGTTCCTGCCCCTCCTGATGCCCACCACCTTCGCTCCGATGGAGAACGGCGACTACCTGCTGTTGGGTACCGACCACGACCAGAACCTGCGGGAGATCGCCCGCCACTCACCCCGCGACGCCGACGCCTTCGAGCAATACGAGCACGACCTGGCCATGGCCTGCCAGGCGGTGAAACCGCTGCTCGACCGCATTCCGCCCAATCCGCTCAGCAAGGAGCCCGCCGAGCTGGCCAGGATGGCCGAGCTGGGCCAGCACCTGCGGAGCCTCGACCCGAGGGTGCTGCACGACCTGGTGCGGCTGTCGACCGGCAGCGCCGCCGATTTTCTGGACGACTACTTCGACACCGAGATCATCAAGGGGTGGCTGGCCTCGGCCGGGATCATCGGCAGCAAGGTCGGACCCCGCTCCCAGGGATCCGGATTGGTGATGCTCTACCACAACCTCGGCGAGCACGACGGCCTGTTCGGGGCCTGGGCGTTCCACAAAGGTGGCAACGGTGGCTTCACCCAGGTGCTGGCTCGGGCCGCCCAGGCCTACGGCGCCGAGATCGTCTTGGAGGCGCCGGTGGCGGCTGTCCTCACCCAGAACGGACGGGCGACCGGAGTGGCGCTGGACGACGGCACCGAGCTGACTGCCCGGGTGGTGATCAGCGCCCTCGACCCCCGGCGTACTTTCCTGGAGCTGGTCGACCCCCGTCAGCTCCCCACCGACCTGGTGGAAGCGATCCAACGGATGAAGTTCCAGGGAACCTCGGCCAAGGTCAACTTCGCCCTCGATGGCCTCCCCCGCTACCCGGCGCTGGGTGACCGGGGCGACCAGTACCGAGGCTTCATCAACATCGGGCCGACCATCGACTACCTGGAGCGAGCCTACGACGACGCCAAGTACGGCCGCTACAGCCGCCGCCCGTACATCGACGCCGCCATCCAGTCGACCATCGACCCCGACATGGCCCCGCCCGGCAAGCACGTCATGTCGTGCTTCATCCAGTACGCCCCCTACCACCTCGAGGACGGTGACTGGGACGAGCAGCGCGACGCCTTCGGGGACACGGTTCAGACCACGCTCGAGTCGTTCTTCCCCGGGTTCTCCGACCTGGTGCTGCACCGCGAGGTGGTGACCCCGCTCGACATCGAGCGGGTGGTGGGGCTCACCGAGGGAAACATCTTCGCCGGCGAGTTCCTCGCTCCGCAGATGTTCTTCTTCCGCCCCGCCCCCGGCTGGAACCAGTATCGGACTCCGATCGAGGGCTACTACCAATGCGGTTCCGGCACCCATCCCGGGGGGTGTGTGATGGGAGCGCCCGGCAAGCTCGCCTCCCAGCAGATCCTGTCCGACCTCGCACCGGCGGAGTGACGCAGCCCGGCCGGCCGGCTCAAAGAACGACGTCGGGCGGCCACTGATCTGCCCACGGCCGGGCCTCCTCATACCGGGCAGCGGCCGCCACCACCAGGTCGTCCCGCCAGCGGCCCGCCACCAGCTGCCCGCCCAGTGGCAGACCTTCCCGATCGCGGCCGATCGGGAAGGCCAGCGCCGGGAGACCGGTCAGGTTGAAAGGGAAGGTGAACCGAAGCCGCTCGAACATGTCGGTGGGCACCACCCCGTCGATCTCGGACGGCCCCCGGTGGACCGGAGCATCGACCGGCCAGGCGGCGGCGGGCATGGCCGGGCACAGCAGCAGATCCCACTGCTCGAAGAACTCCCGCATCTGCTGGGAGAGGCGGTGGCGGGCGGCCAGGTAGCTCACATGGTCGACCGCGCTCAAGGCAGCTCCTGCCCGAGCGAACTCCCGCAGCTCCGGCTCGTAGTCGTCGGGAGTGGCGACCACCTCCTCCCCCACCCGGGCCGCGAACTGCACGGTCCAACCGACCCGGATCAGATCGATCGGGTCGCTCCACGGGACCGCAGCAACTCCCACCTCCGCACCCAGCTCGGCGTAGACGTCCGCCGCCCCGGCCACCGCCGATCGCACCGCCGGGTCGACCGGTGCGTATCCGAAGTCGGCGCTCACCGCCAGCCGCTTCCCGGCCAGCTCCCCGCCGCAGGCGTCGACCAGGGAAGACCAAGGAGGGTCGAAGGAGGTGGGGTCGCGACCGTCCCGTCCCGCCACCGCGTCCACCATGAGAGCGGCATCGGCCACCGTTCGGGTGAGGGGCCCCTTGTGCGAGAGGGAGGCATAGGGCTCGAGGGCGGTGCCGTGCGGGATCAGCCCGAAGGTGGGCTTGAAGCCGACCACCCCGCACAGCGCCGCCGGGATGCGGATCGATCCGGCCCCATCGCCGCCGGTGGCGATCGGACCCATCCCGGTCGCCACCGCCGCCGCCGCCCCGCCCGACGAACCACCGGCGGTGCGGGCCGGATCCCAGGGGTTGAGCGTCGGTTCCATCACGTCGTTGTCGGTCATGTCCTTGAACCCCAAGTAGGGCGTGTTGGTCTTACCGAGCAGGGGCGTTCCCGCCGCCCGGAGCCGTTCGACGATGGGGGCGTCGTGGTCCGGGACGAAGTCTCGAAAGCGGCTGTGTCCATAGGTGGTGCGGATGCCGGCAGTGGGCTCCAGATCCTTGATCGAGACCGGCACGCCGTCGATCGGAGACCGGGGGGAGCCGGTGGCGAAGCGGTCGGTGGACTGAGCGGCCATGGCCAGGGCCAGCTCGGGAGTGCGGGTGACGAAGGCGTGGACCTGGCCGTCCATCCGCTCCATCTGGTCGACGATGGCGGTGGCTGCCTCCAGCGGGCTGAGCACCCCTCGGCGGAAGGAGGCCGCCAGGCGGCCGGCCGACCACAACGGGACGGACACCGAACTCACCGAATCACGCTACCGGGTCTCCGGGCCCGACGTCCGCCCGTGGCCGGGTCACGCGGACGGATAGGCCTGGTCGATGAACTCCACGAAACGCCGGACCAGTTCCTCCAGGACCGAGCGGTCGACGTCCTCCAGCCGCTTCACATACAGACACGCCTTGCCGGTGCTGTGCTGGCCCAGCCGGCCCAGCAACGAGTCGTACTCGCCGAAGCCGGACATGAGGTAGAGAGTGAGATTCTGTTTCCGAGGAGCGAACCCCACCTTGAACCAGTCCCCCTCCCGGCCACTGGCGTATCGATAGTGGTACTGGCCGAAGCCGACGATGCTCGAGCCCCACATGGCGGGCGGCTCCCCCGTGATCTCCTTCATCAGCTCGACCAGCGCCAGACAGTCGGCCCGCTTCCCCTCGTCTTCGACCGAGGCGAGAAACGCCTGCACGCTGTCGTCGCTGCGAGCGGTCTTCAGGTTGGCCACCGCCCGACCCGACCAGTCGGGGTCGACCCCGCCGATGCGACAGGAAGCTTCGGGTTACCCTGCGAGAACCGGCCAAGGAGTTGTGGTGACGACCGAGATCATCTGCGAACGGGACGTGGCGGCACCGGCCGAGCGAGTGTGGGACATGATCACCGACCTGGACGGCGCCGCCGAGGTGATCTCGGGGATCGACGCCGTCGAACGGCTCGACTCCGGAGAAGCCTTCGCGGTGGGAACGAGATGGCGCGAGACCAGAACGCTGTTCGGTCGTCAGGCCACCGAGGAGATGGAGGTCACTGCCATTGCCCCGGGTCGGTCCTACACGGTGGAGTCTCGTAGCCGGGGGATGCACTACCGATCGACCATGAGCGTCGACCCGGTGGCCGAAGGACGCAGCCGCCTCTCCATGACGTTCGCCGGCGAACCCGCCGGCGCCGTGAGCAAGATGCTGGCTGCCACCATCGGCCGGCTGTTCGTCGGCGCCACCCGCCGGGCGCTGCAGCAGGACCTCGATGACATCGCGGAGGCGGCCGCGGGCGGCCCCTGACCGGCAGCGGGAACAGAGGCGGCCCCTCGAATGGTTGAGGCGGGCATGGACGCCACGATCGCCAACGCCCTGCTCCAGGGCGGCATCGCCGACATCACGACCATCGGACGGAAGACCGGGATCCCCCGGCGGATCGAGATCTTCTTCCACAACCTCGACGGGCAGCTGTTCATCGGGGGCCGCCCCGGCCGCAAGCGAGACTGGCTGGCCAATCTCGCTGCCAACCCACTTTTCACCCTCCATCTCAAGCGGGGGGTGGCCGCCGACCTGCCGGCCGAGGCGGAGCTGGTGGAGGATCCCGAGGAGCGGGCCGAGGTGCTGTACCGGATGCTGACCGAGAGCTGGGGCAGCGATCCCGCCAAGGCCCGGGCCGGTCTCTCGCGCTGGGTCGACGGCTCCCCGTTGGTGAGATTCAGCGTCATAGACGGCTCCTCCTGAGCCCTAGCCGTCGCCGGCCAGCCCCTCCATCTTGGCGATGGTCTTTCGCAGCGTCTCCGATGTTCCCGAGTAGATGGTGGAGGCGAGGCCGTCTCGCATGTGCTGCTGCACCTCCTCGTCGAAAGTGACGCTGCCCATTCCCAGTAGACCCATCGCGTCGTACATGAATCTCTGGTAGTTCTCGCTGACGAACAGCTTGGCGATGGCCGCGTCCTGCATGTGGGTGTTGGTGGCGGTATGGATGTCGAACCGACCCGCCAGGTCGTATGTCACCATCCTGCACAGCTTGTAGCGCCACACCAGGTCGGCGACCGGACCCGAGGTTCGATCGAAGTCGGCGATGCGTCGCTCGGGCCGAGGATGGTGGGAGAGTTCGACCAGGTCGGCCAGGACCCTCCGCATCTGGCCGAGGGCGGTGGCGAGGAGAAAGGCGCGTTCCCAGTTGGTCGACTCGGTGATGACCCGCAGGCCCGATCCGATCCTGCCCACGACATGGCTGGCCGGCACCCGCACGTCCGAGAACACCAGCTCTCCCATGCGGACGGTTCGCAACCCGACCTTGCCGAACTCCTGACCGTGCTCGGCGCCGCCGCCCCGCAGATCGACCACGAAGGCGGAGAGGGCGAACGGGGAGCGCCCTTCGCCGGTGCGGGCGAAGACCAGCGCCACATCGGCCTCGGGGGAGTTGGTGACCAGCACCTTGCGTCCGTTCAAGACCCACTCGTCCCCGTCCTGCTCCGCCCGGGTGGCGATGAGAAAGGCATCGCTGCCTCCCTGCGGCTCGGTGAAGCCGTATGCGAGGGTGAGGTCGCCGGCGATGGCGGGCGGGAGGAAGGTGCTCTTCACCTCATCCCCGGCCATGAAACAGAGGGTGGTCTGTACCCCGAAGAGCTGGGAGAGCAGGCCATAGACGAAGCCACCGTCGGGACAGCCCTCGGCGATGCCTTCGTAGGCGGCCACCGTGTGGCTGACGCTCATCCCCTGACCCCCGTACTCGGCCGGCATGCACAAGCCGAGCAGCCCGGCCGTCGCCGCCCGTTTCCACAATGCCGGGTCGTACCTTCCGCTCGCATCACGAGCCTGGCGGTCCCCGGCCAGCTCCTGGTCGGCCAGCAGCCGATAGCGCTCCCGGATCTCGTCCAGTCTCGGGTCTTGCCAGGGCTGCACCAGACTCCTCTGCGTGGGTTTGCGGCCACAAGCTACCCCTGCCGGCGGCTCAGATCGAATGCGCCGGCGGGGCCTGGCACCCACGGCCCTCAGCGCTGCAGCTCCTGCCTGCGTTCGTCCAGGGCTTTCTCGACCAGTCGCCGCAGCGCCGGCTGCTGGACCTGCTCGAGCGAGCGCACCTTCACATGGCGCATCGCCTGGCCGGTGCCCTCCAGCAGGCCGGCCGGATCGTCAAGGAGCGCCCCTCGGTAGAACCCGAGGTTGACGTAGTCGCGCTGCGGCATGAGATAGGTGTGGCCTTCGCTCATCTTGCTGGGACCCAGACCGTAGGTGGCGGCTCGATCCCCCAGCCGCACCACCTCCACCGCCTGGGGATGCACGTCGAGAATCAACCGCCGCAGGGCCTCGGCGATCGGTCTGGTCACCGGCTCGGCATCATCGATGAGCTCCCGGAACGTCCCGAACCTGGCCGCACTCATCACCAGCCGAGGCTAGCCCGGGGACGAGGCCCACCGAGCGGGACCGAGGCCGGCGTCCTGTCCGGCGCCGGCGCCCGTCTCCGCCGCCACTGCAGCCGACCGGACACTCTCAGCGCACGCGGTAGTGGAAGTTGGAGCCATTCGGGAAGGCTCCGTGGAGCAAGTAGCGGCTACCCGATCGGAATTGCTCTCGGTGTCCCGGGCTCGATCACTCAGCTCGTCATCCTCTCCATGCCCGACGACGACATCACCCACCCCATCCCCGACTTGTCCGGGTACATCACCGAGGGCCAGATCGTCCTCTCGCGAGATCTCTACCGTCGGGGCATCGATCCCCCCATCGACGTCTTGCCGTCGCTGAGTCGCCTCATGAACAGCGCCATCGGTCAGGGCAAGACCAGAGCGGATCACAGGGCTTTGGCAGACCAGCTCTACGTCTCCTACGCGCAAGGTCGCGATCTTCGCCGGCTGATCGCGATCGTCGGCGAAGCCAGGCTCACCGAACACGATCGCAGGCTGCTGTCGTTTGCGGACGCCTTCGAGCATCGTTTCGTCGCTCAACGCCAGGAGCGCTCGATCGACGAGACACTCGACCTCGCCTGGGACGTGTTGGGTTCCCTGACCGACTCGCAGTTGCGCACAATCCCCGACGAGCTGCTGCAAGCCCGGAAAGAGGCCACCACCAGGGATGGACCTGGGGAGGGGGCGGACTGACCTGCGCTCGGCGGCGGCGTCCTTCTCCTCCCCGCTTATCATCGGTAGAGAGAACAGAGCGAGTTCGAGCCGCCGCAGGGGGTGCGGCCGAGAAACGGAGATGGGCATGGCAGATCTGCACGAAACCCGAATCGACCTTCCCGAGGTGCAACGCAAGGCCCTGGTCGACCTGATCAACGACCGGCTGGCGGACACCCTGGACCTCTACACGCAGGCCAAGCAGGCCCACTGGAACGTCAAGGGGCTCGACTTCATCCAGCTCCACGAGCTGTTCGATGAGCTGGCCGGTTCGCTCATCGCCCAGGTCGACATGATCGCCGAGCGGGCCACCACCCTCGGAGGGGTGGCGATGGGGACCGCCCGGATGGCCGCCAGGGCCTCGTCACTGCCCGAATACCCCGATCACCTGGTGGCGGGACGTGATCATGTGGAGGCTCTGGCCGACCGGTTCGCCGCATATGCCGCCAGCGTGCGGGCGGCGATCGACACCTCCGAAGAGCACGGCGACAAGGACACCGCCGACCTGTTCACCGAGGTGTCTCGCTCGGTCGACAAGCACCTCTGGTTCTTGGAGGCCCACCTCCAGGCGTAGCCCTCGGCGGAACCACCCAGACCGGCCCCACCGGGCGGCTGCTCCGGCCACACTCAGGTAGTGGCCAGTTCCTCCAGCGCCAGCTGGGCGCGGATGATCCGCACATCGTCCCCGGTGGGGGGCAATCCCTGACCTTCGACCTCCTCCAACCCAGGGACGGCAGGTTCCGCGACTGCCCTGGCGCCGCTACTCGCCCCAGCCCGGCGGCGGTTGGCGCAGCTCGGGCAGAGTGTGCCAGTACTCGCGCAGATCCGTGCAGAGCCCGTCGTCGTCGAACCGCAGGAGGAGACAGCCGGGGAGGGTCAGTTCGCCTCCGTCCACCCGCATGGTCGTCCAGAACTCGACCACCACCCGTGGGCTCTGTATGACCGGTGAGCCCATGCGCACCGTCACCTCCGATTGGATGGCGGTGACGGTCCTCCAGTAGTCCTCCACACCAGCTCGTCCCCGATGCGGTTCCTCGAAGATGTTGGACCGGTAGGAGGCGTCCTCGGAGAACAGGGCGGCGGCGGCGGCGCTGTCGGCGGTCTCCCAAGCCTGCCGATAGGACTCGATCCAGTTGGCCACTCGAGCGTCCGATGGCATGGGTCGCCTCCCTGGGTCTCGACGAACGGAATCCAGCCCCCGTCCGTGCATGCTACGACACCAATCCCGGAGCGGCGGGGTGGGTAGCCGCCGCCCGGTACCATCGTCCGGTGTCCAACCCTTCCCAACCTCGGGCCCTACGCCGCGAGCTCGGAGTCGCAGGAGCCACTCTGCTGGGGTTGGGTTCCATTCTCGGTACGGGGGTGTTCGTCAGCATCGGAATCGGGGCCGGCATCGCCGGGCCGGCGGTGGTCCCGGCGGTAGCGCTGGCGGCTTTGGTGGCGGCCGCCAACGGCTCCAGCAGCGCCCAACTGGCCGCCGCCTACCCGGTGTCCGGCGGCACCTACGAGTACGGGTACCGGCTGCTCCACCCCACCGCCGGGTTCATGGCGGGATGGGTGTTCCTGCTCGCCAAGACCGCTTCGGCCGCCACCGCCGCCCTCGGCTTCGCCGGGTACACACTCGACCTCATCGGCGCCCATCCGGATCGGGCCGTACCCGTGGCCGTGGGCGTGGTGACGGCGGTAGTGGCGCTGGTCCTGGCCGGGATCCGCCGATCCTCGCAGGCCAATGCGGCGATGGTGGCCGTCACGGTGGGGGCGCTGGGTGTGTTCGTGATCGGATCGCTCGGCCGGGTGGACCAGGCGTTCCTGCTGCCGGCGTTGGAGGGCCCGGGAGCGGCTCCCCGCTTCTTCGAGGCGGCGGCGCTCATGTTCGTCGCCTACACCGGCTACGGGAGGATCGCAACGCTGGGGGAAGAGGTGCGGAGCCCGGCGAGAACCATCCCCCGCGCCATCCTCGTCACGTTGGCGGTCTCCCTCGTCCTCTACGTGGCGGTGGCCTACGCCGCGGTGGGTTCGGTCGGCTCGGCCGTGCTCGCCACGGCCGCCGGATCGACCGCCGCTCCTCTGGAGGTGGCGGCCCGCTCGCTCGGCCTGCCGGGGGTGGCCGCGGTCGTGGCGGTGGGGGCGGTCACGGCCATGCTGGGGGTGCTCCTCAACCTGGTTCTCGGCCTCTCCCGGGTGTTGCTGGCGATGGGCCGACGGGGGGACATGCCCGCCGCACTGGCCCGGCTCGATCGCCACGGGCGCACTCCGGTCTGGGCGGTGGCAGTGGTGGGAGCGACCGTGGTCGGTTTGACCCTCACCGGCGACGTCCGCCTCACCTGGACGTTCAGCGCCTTCAACGTGCTCCTCTACTACGCCCTCACCAACGCCGCCGCCCTGCGGTTGCCGGCGGAGCAACGGATCTATCCACGCTGGGTGGCGGTGACGGGGCTGGTGGCCTGCCTGCTTCTGGTCGTCTTCGTCGACGCCCGGGTGTGGCTGGTCGGCGCCGGCGTCATCATCGTCGGGGTCGCAGCGCACCGGCTCCGGCAACGCCTGCGACCGGGATGGACTCCGCCCGGTAGGTCGGGCTGATGCCTTCAGCCGGCGAGTGGGTCGAGCCCATCCCAGGACTTCCCGCTAGAAGCGCACCGTCTCGTCGAAAGCGTCGGTGCGGCGAACCAGCCCGAGAGCCCGCAACTCCATTGGGTCGGCGGCACCGGCCGGGTCCAATCGTCCCCCTTACAACCGTCGTGAACCCAGCCGTCCTCACCGGATCGACCGCTCGACCGGCGGCGTGCCGGCGGAGGCGATACGGCTAGGTTCGAGGCCGGAGCGAGGAGGGAAGTATGAGCTTCGACCTGTTGGGAGACCTCAACTGGCTGGCGGTGATCGTTGCCGCAGTGATCTACTTTGCCCTGGGCGCCGCCTGGTACAGCCCGGCACTGCTGGGCAAACCGTGGATGCGGTCGGTCGGCTGGGATCCGGAGCAACCACCGCCCCCGATGACTCCCTTGGGCTACGCCGGTCCCTTGGTCGCCTACCTGGTGGTGGCGATCGCGGTGGGAATGTTGGCGGCGGCGTCCGGCTCGGACTCGGTCGGAGAGGGCATCGTCTTGGGGATCGTGACCGGGATCGGCGTGGTGGGGGCGGTGCTCTACCCCACCGCCCTGTTCGACCCGCAGAAGACGAATCGGACCACCTGGTTCTGGGTGACGGCGGGCTATCACTTCCTCGGCCTCCTGATCACGTCGGTGCTGGTGTCGATCTGGACCTGAGCGTTCCGGACGGATCGGGCTCTCCGCCAGCTGGACCGTCAACGGACCAACGGTGGCGCCGGCAGAGCGGCCAGCACCGCCAGCCACGCCCCCACCGCCGCCATCACCGCGCCTCCCCACCGCTTGACCGTCCCGCCGGTCATGCGGACGTTCTTCAGGGTCTCGGCCGCGGCGGCCGTGACCGAAAACGCCGCCACCATCAACAGAGCCATGAACACCGCCGCGGCTGCCGCCACGGCGGCCGCGGCCCGCCCGGCTCCAACCGTGGTGCTGTGGGCCACCAGACCGGCGACCATCGGCCCGGTTCAACCGAACCCGACCAGCGGGTAGGCGAAGCCGTAGGCGACATCCGCCGCCCAGCGAGTGGCACGCCGGCTGGGATCGAGCCGGGTGGCCGCCGCCGCCGCCAACCGGTCCATCCATCTGAGACGCCCGTGTAGCCATCCGGCCTGGCGCAGCCCCAACACCACCAGGAGCAGGCCGACGGCGACCCGAAACGCACGCCCCGCCGGCTGGTCGAAACCGAGCACCCGAGCGATGGCCTCTCCCCCGGCCATGGCCAACAGACCCACCGTCCCCAACCGGGCGCCGGCGCCGAGCCCGACCCGCACGGCGCCGGCGGCGAGGGCGGGGCCGGTCTCGGCAGAACGACGGGTCAGAAAGGTCAGCATCATCGGAAAGGAGCACGGCGAGAAGAACGCGGTGAAGCCGGTGGCGACGGCCAGGGCCATGGTCCCTGCGGCGACCGCTCGGCCGTCCGATCCCACCAGGGAGGAACCCGCCCAACCGGCCATCCCGGTCAAAGCCACGCCCGCCGTCACCACCAGCAATCGAGCCCGCGCCCGGCCGTCGGCGGACCGCGTGTGGGGAGACCCGGTGCTCACGGACCGACCATACGGCTTGGAGCGGGTCCAAGGTCAAGCAGCGCTGCCGGCCGTCGACGGCCGCCCCCTGGCCGCGCCGGCTCGATATGGCCGCCACGATCTGGTGACGAACGGTAGCTTGACTCTTTTGTGCCGCCACCGGGCGGCGACGGCGGCCCGGCCCAGCGGAGGGATCCCATGGGCGATGTGATCGAAGCGATCGGATTGGTCAAGCGCTATGGGGAGGTCACCGCCCTGGCCGGGCTCGACCTGGCCGTAGCCGAAGGCACCGTGCTGGGCCTGCTGGGACCCAACGGCGCCGGCAAGACCACGGCGGTGTCGATTCTCGCCACCTTGCTGGAGGCCGATGCCGGTTCCGCCACCGTCGCCGGGTTCGACGTCGGCCGCGACGCCCACGAGGTACGGAAGCGGATCGGCCTGTCCGGCCAGTACGCCGCCGTGGACGAGCACCTCACCGGCTACGAGAACCTCGACATGATCGGAAGGCTCTACCGGCTGGGCCGGGCCAGCGCCCGGGCCAGGGCCCGCCAGCTCCTCGACCGCTTCGATCTGCAGGAGGCGGCCGACCGGCCGGTGAAGACCTA
>JBFGJL010000003.1:0-16205 GCA_041577235.1 Acidimicrobiia bacterium
AGCGGCTGCTGGTGGCGGCGGAGGACATGGCCAGGTCGGAGTCGGCGTCGCTGGTGCGGGTGTGTGTGTTCCCGCCGATGGTCGCCCGGGTCTTGACCTCGCTCGGGTTTCGTCCGGAGCGGGAGTTGCGGCAGCTACGTCGACGGTTGCCGCCGGAGGCCAGGCCTCAGGTGCCCCCTGGCATCCGCATCGCCCCCTTCCGGGTGGGCCGGGACGAGGCGACCTGGCTCGAGGTCAACAACCGGGCCTTCGCCGGTCACCCGGAGAACGGGTCATGGACCGAGCAGATACTGGCCGACCGGATGGCAACCGACTGGTTCGACCCCGCCGGCTTCCGGATGGCCTGGAAGGGAGAGAGCCTGGCCGGGTTCTGCTGGACCAAGACGCTGGAAACGGGAAAGGGGGAGATCTACGTCATCGCAGTGGATCCACCCTTCCAGGGAGCGGGACTCGGCAGCGCCCTCGCCCTCGACGGCCTGTGGTACCTCCACGATCGACGCCAGGTCGACACTGCCGTGCTCTACGTGGACAGCGACAACGAGGCGGGGCTGCGTCTCTATCGCCGCCTGGAGTTCGACCTCGACCACGTCGACCGGTCGTTCACACTCCGCTGGTGAGGCTTTCCGGTGACCAGGCACCGAACCGGCGGCCACAGGACGGGCAGGCGGGATCGTCTTCGGTGGTGGCGGCTCCGCACCAGGGGCAGGGCAGATCGGCTTCTTCCCGCCTCGCCGCCTCGTCGACCACTGGATTCTGACGACTCTCCGATCGGCGGTACGACAAGACCACGAGCACGAACGCACCCGCCACGACGGTGGTGATCACGAACTGCAACACAGCTGCTCTCCTTCGGCGAGACGCTCCGACAACGTAGCTTCCAGCCTGCCGAGAGCGGTGGATTTCGCGAACCCTGGGCGGGGGTGAAGGAGGTAGGCCGTTGCTCTAGCTGGCCAAGTTGGTGTCGAGGACCGCCACCAGGTAGGCGAGGTTGTCGAGCCGGCCCTGCTGGGTCTCGGCGGCCGTGAGGAGCTGGGTGGCGGCGTGATAGGCGACCCAGGGAGCCAAGGTCTCGTCGGCCAGACGGGCTCCGTAGCCCTCGGCCAGTCCTTCGGCGGCATCGGGCCCACACTCCAGCTCGGTCCGCCACAAGGCCAGGCTCAGGTCCCATTCGGACGGCGCCAGGGTGGCCCATTCCCAGTCGATCAGCGTCACCTCGCCGTCCTCGTCGACCAAGAACTTGGCGGGAAGCGGATGGGTGTGGGCCGGGCGCGGGGAGGATCCAATGGGCCGCGGTGCGGACATGCCCCGGTCGATGAGGGTCGACGGCAGGTTGAGCCGGCGGCGGTATCGGTTCAGCCGCTCGAAGGTGGAGGCGTAGTGGGCGGCCACCCAATCGGCGTCCATGCCGGACGAGAGGTTGGAGATGGACTCGGGGTCGGCCTGATGAACCGCATGGAGGACCTGTCCGGCCTTGCGGGCGACGTTGGGGTTCTCGGGGAGGGTGGCGAGGTTCCATTTGCCGGCATCCTGCATTCGCACCCAGTGGTGCTCGTCGGTGGTTCCCCGATCGAGCACCACCGGCACTCCTTTGATCCCGCTGAGAGCCTCGAGGGCGCGGCTCTCCCGCCGCTCGCGGGCGGCATTGGCGTACACCTTGACGATGGTCGTGCGATCGTCCGCCAGGACCCGAAAGACCCGGTTGCTGCCGGAGATGAGCTCTCGAATGGTCGCGTCGGCACCCGCGATGTGCTGTATGACCTCCAACGGCTCCATGTTGGCTCCCCTAGCGGCGCGACCAACCGGTATTAGATCCATCACCCGCCTGTACCTGGGTACCCTACCCGTCATTCCCGACCGGAGAGCGCGAAAGTGTCGATCAAGCTGACCCTCCCCGACGGCTCGCTGCTGGAGCTGGTAGACGGTGCGACCGGGGGCGAGGCGGCGGCCTCGATCGGGCCCCGGCTGGCCGACGCGGCGGTGGCGGTGAAGTTGGCTGGGCGGCTCCTCGACCTCGGCCGGCCGTTGCCCGGGGGAGGCTCGTTCGAGGTCATCACCGCCACCCAGGAGGAGGGCCGGTCGGTGATGAGGCACTCGGCTGCCCACATCCTGGCGCAGGCGGTCCTGGATCTCCATCCAGGGGCGGCTTTCGCCATCGGACCCCCGATCGAGGACGGTTTCTACTACGACTTCGACATCGGTCGGCCGTTCACCCCCGAGGACCTCGTCGCCATCGAGGAGCGGATGAAGGAGATCGTGGCCGAAGATCAGCCGTTCCGGCGGGAGGAGCTGTCTCGGCGCGAGGCGCTGGAGGTGTTCGCCGATCAGCCCTTCAAGCTGGAGATCATCGAGGCGGTCGACGAGTCGGAGGTGGCGGAGGGAGAACAGGTCACCGTGTACCGGAACGACGGCTTCGTGGATCTGTGTCGAGGTCCGCATCTGCCCTCCACCGGACGGGTCGCCGCCTTCAAGCTGCTGCGGACGGCTGGGGCCTACTGGCGGGGCGACGAATCCCGGGCTCAGCTCCAACGGGTGTATGGGACCGCCTGGGAATCGCAGCAGGCGCTCGACGACTATCTACACCGGCTGGAGGAGGCGGAGCGGCGCGACCATCGCCGCCTCGGACCGGAACTGGACCTGTTCTCGTTTCCCAGGGAACTGGGGGCCGGGCTGGTGGTCTGGCATCCCCACGGGGGCATGATCCGCAAGGTGATGGAGGACCACAGCCGGCGTCTGCACGAGCGGTACGGCTTCGAGTTCGTGTTCTCGCCGCATCTGGCCCGGTCCGAGCTGTGGCAGACCTCCGGGCACCTCGACTACTACGCCGAGAGCATGTACCCGGCCATGCATCTGGATGGGGAGCAGGAGTATCGGATCAAGCCGATGAATTGTCCCTTCCACGTGTTGATCTACAAGAGCCGGGGACGGTCGTACCGGGACCTGCCCCTGCGGTTGTCGGAGCTCGGCGCCGTCTACCGGTACGAGCGGTCGGGGGTGATCCACGGGACGCTGCGGGCCCGGGGTTTCACCCAGGACGACAGCCACACCTTCTGCACTCGCGAGCAACTGCTGGGCGAGCTGGCCCTCCACCTCGACTTCGTGTTGACCTGGCTGCGCGATTTCGGTTTCGAGCAGTTCGAGGCGGAGCTGTCCACCCGGCCCGACAAGTGGGTGGGGGAGCGGGAGCTGTGGGACATCGCCGAGCAGGCGTTGGAGGAGGCCTTGGTGGGGGCTTCCTTGCCGTATCGGGTGGCGGAAGGGGAGGGGGCCTTCTACGGACCCAAGATCGACGTGCACGTCAGGGACGCCATCGGGCGAAGGTGGCAGATGTCCACCATCCAGGTGGACTTTGCCCTGCCGGCCAACTTCGGGCTCGAGTACACCAGCAGCGACAACGTCGCGGAGCGTCCGGTGATGATCCACGCCGCCAAAGCCGGTTCGATCGAACGCTTCTTCGGCGTTTTGGTCGAGCACTACGCAGGCGCATTTCCGCCCTGGCTGGCAGCGGTGCAGGTTTCGGTGGTACCAGTGGCCGACCGGCACCACGACTACGCCGGCGAGGTGGCCAGGCGGTTGCGAAGCCGGGGCATCAGGACCGAGGTGGACGAGACGACCGAGACGGTGGGAGAGAAGATCCGAAGGGCGCTCACCGCCAAGCACCCCGCCGTGATCGTGGTGGGGGATCGCGACGTCGAGGCGGGAACGGTAGGCCTGCGTCTGCTGGGAGAGGATTCGGACCATCGGGGGATCTCACTGGACGACGCCCTCCACCAGTTGGAGGAATTGGTCCGGCCGCCGAGCTGAGGGCGAGCGGTAACCTGACGGCCGTGGACATCGAGATTCCCCGCGACGTCGCCGAGTCTCAAGGCGTGCCCACCGATCTGGACTCCGGATTGGAGCAGCCGTTCACCTTCCCCAACCCGCGCCGGCGCCGCATCTCGGGAGTGATCTACCTGTTGGGAGCGTTGGTGGCGGCTGCCGGGGTGATGGTGGGGGACTGGCCCCGAGCGTGGGGGGTGGCGGCGGTGCTGGTGGTCATCGGCGGATACCACTTCCTGTCGGCTTGGGACCTGGGGGTGTCCGACGCCGAAGCGCTGACCCGGGCGGGTGGTGCGGTCGGCTATCCGGTGGGCCATGCCAGCGCCGGAGTGGGTTTCAGCGGCTGGCGGGCCCGACCGGTGTGGAACGTGATCGTCTACTCGGCGGAGGAGCCGCCGTCGCGTCGGAGTCTGGTTCAGATCGACGGCGTCGACGGCCAGGTGCTGGGAGTGGCCGAGGAGCCGCTGGGCTGAGGTAGCCGATCGCCCGGAGCTCGGCGTTATCGGCCCAGAAGGTACCGGCTGGGCGCGCAGACTGCCTCGGGGGCGAGGCGGCCGTCGCCCTGCGTCTGGGCCGGCACCGGCCTCGGTCCAGCCCCCGCCCCGTCCCGTCACCGTCCTCGACTAGGCGAGGTTGCGGGGTCGGAAGGACATCAGGGCGGCATAGTCGGTTGGGCCGATACGGGTGAGCCGACCCCGGCCGAACTTGAACGGCTGTCGGGGGTTGATCGGCTGACTGGCCGCGTCGGCGGTCACCACCGCGTTGGCGGGAGAGCCCGGATAGTGGAAATGGGTGAACACCGTCCCCGGCTGGACCTGATCGGTGACGTAGGCCACGGCGGTGATGGACCCGGAAGATGTCTGCTGGTCGGCGGTTCGCACCCGGTCGCTCTCGATCGCCACCAGGTCGCTGCTGACCACCCCCAGCCGGTCGGCGTCGGCCGGGTTGATCTCCACGAAGTTCACCGGGTACCGGTCGATCAGATGCGGCTTGCGCAGGTCGTCGTACAAGCTCTGCCACTGGTGGTTGACTCGACCGCTCAGCACCCAGAACTCGTCTCCCGTCGGCCCCAGCAGCGAGTTCCGATCGCGGATCGCGGGCAGGTCGACGAAGACGAAGTTCGACTTGCCGTTCGAGGACTTGAACTGCAGGTCCTCATGGAGGCGTACCGTGCCCACCAGGTCGCTGCCCGACAGCTGGACGGGGGTCTGGATCCCGGTGGTTCCCAGGTCGCGGAGCAGCTCGTGGGCACGAATGCCGTCGGTGGCCGCCTTCTCGACCAGCTTGCTGTAGTCCTTGCGTCCCGAGGCGACGGGACCCGTCTCCTCGAACACGGCGTTGGAGTCCTCCCAGTCGAAGCCGTCGAAACCCATCCGCTGAGCCACCTGGGCAACGGCCCACCAGTCGGGCTTGGCGGCGCCGGGCGGATCCATGATCTTGCCGTAGAGACGCAGCCGCCGCTCGGCGTTGTTGCGGGTGAAGTCCTCTTCTCCCCAGGTGGCGGCGGGGAGGATGAGGTCGGCGAACTCGGAGTTGTCGTTGAGATAGATGTCGCTCTGCACGATGAACAAGCCCCCGGCGGCCAGGCGCCTCTGCAGCTGCTCCACGACGACTTCCGGCCGGGACGACGTGAGTTGGGGACCGGTCTCACGGGTCATCTCCCGAATGCGGCCGGCCAGATGCTGGCTGGCACCGCTGCCGTTGATCCAGTCGTTGCCAATCGACCAGACCATGCGAGTGTTTCCCTCCACCAGCCAGCGGTCACAGTCCATTTGCAGGTTGCGGCCCTCGAAGGTGGTGGGCGATTTCTCGATCGGGTATTTGGCCCCGTCCATGCCGCCCCGCTGGTGCCCGCCCATGCGGGAGGTCGCCCGTCCGGGCCGGCCCCGGGCACCGATCAGCACCGAGAGATTGCCGAGGGCAGCAGTGTTCTCGTAGTTGTGGGTCCAGTAGAGCCCCTTTTCATAGAGGAGCGTGGTCTTGGGAGACGCACCGTCCACCGGAGCGGCCAACAGCTCGGCCGCCTTCTCCAGCTTCTCGGCCGGGATCTTGGTGATGGCGGCCGCCCGGTCGAGGCGGAAGTCGTCCTCGCCCAACAGCTCGGCCTGGAACTCGTCCCAGGTCCGCCCGAACTGCACTCGACGCCAGCTGTCGTCGCCATCGATCTCGGCCCGGGTGAGCATGACATGGTCGCGGATGAAGTCGGCGTCTTCCCACCCGCGCTCGAGGATCACCCGACTGATCGCCCCGAGGGCCCAGGCGTCGGTTCCCGGCCACACCTGCAGGTGGACCCCGCCGTGCTTCTCGGCGTAGGCGGAGGTGAACGTCCGCCGTGGATCCATGTGGACGATGGTGGCGCCACCCGGCGCGATCCATTGGGTGAAGGCGACGGTCTTGGTCTCGTAGGGATCGGTTCCGACGATGAGGAGAGCATCAGCCTCGGAGTAGTCCTCATAGCCGGCACTGAATGAGTCGACGCCGGTGTCGTCCAGCCCGGGAGTATCGGTTCCGTGTCCCGTGTTGTGGTGGGGCGCCACGTTCGGGGTTCCGATCGCACCGTAGGCGAGCTTGGTGATGGCGTAGGTGTTCTCGAAGAACTCGTAGGAGTAGTGCTTGAACCCCATTGCCAGCTCTCCGTAGTCGGCGACCACATGCTCGATCATCGTGGCGATGATCCCGATGGCCGCCTCCCAGGGAATCGGTTGCAGCGTTCCGTTCACCCGCAGGAGGGGCTGCTGAAGACGATCACGGGTGAGGCCATCCGAACGGTACAGCTTGAGGGCCAGCGTGCCGCCCCGAACGCTGTGGTTGCCGGCCACGTTGACCACGTCGGCGTCGGGGTCGGGCAGCAGTAGGACGTTGTGCAGGCGCTGGTCGATGGTGACCACGGTGTGCATGTTGGGCGACGGCCAACGGCCGGTCAGCGGGCCGACCGGGAAGTCGACCCCCAGTGCGTTCTCGCCGGCCGCCGGACCGCCGTCCGTGCCCTGCGGCCAGATGTAGGCCTTGTAGCCGCAGGCCACCGGGCAGTACTCGCAGGCCGTGGTGACCACCCGCGCCTCCGGCGGCGGGAGGGGAACTCGGTTGACGGGAGATGGTGTGCCAGCCATTTCAGAGTCCTTCCACGACGGGAGCGTCCGCCAAGTTGTCTCGGAAGCCGTACAGGATCCCCATGGTCCCGATCGCGAAGATCTCGTCGTCGGTGACGTCCAGCACGATCTGCGGGAGGTTCTCGGTGGCCTGGCCGATCACGACCTGGCCGCGGAGGGTGAGGTCGAAGGTGGTGAAGTGGCATCCGCACGGGCCCAGGATCGCGTGCTCGGAGTTGAACATCCCCCGCAGTGGGCAGCCCATGTGGGTGCAATCGGTGCCGAAGGCCACGATGTCGCCATCCGGACCCACTCCTCCCGCCGCCGGTCGGTCGAGACGGAAGAGCGAAGCCGGGGAGATCTCGGTCGGGTAGGCGAAATCGACCACGTCACCTACCCCCAACTCGGAGAGGGCTGCCACCCGGAGCCGCGGGTAGAGCGTCACTTGGGCGGGCACCAGCGGCGGCTCGCCGGTGGCGGTGGGCGCCGTCATTGGCACCGTAGGCACCCCCTCCTGGTCCCGGCTCAGCAACGCCAGCGGAAGGACCACCCCGGTGGCGGCCACCGCCCCGGTCGCCACTCCCATGGCGAGGAACTCTCGCCGCGACATTGCCATGACCTGCCTCCTCCGTGAACCTTCTCGCTTTGATGCGACAGACTGGCCTACCGGCGGTTCGGGCCATAGGGGCCGAAGGTCCTCCGGGCGAGGTGGTAAAGGCCCTAGTTGACACTGGGTGCGGTTGGTTCACTCCGTTGGTGGCCGACCGCATGTCTGAGCTGGAAGTAGAGGAACGACCCGACCCCTCGTCGAGGAGGGCCAACCTCCTGAGCTGGGGTATCGGCGTGGTGGTGGGCATCTTCCTGGCGTCGTGGCTGGCGATGATCATCCTGCTGGGGGGATCGGACTCCGAGCCGGGTCCGGCTCCGGACGTTGCCACCACCACCCCGGGGGCCGCGATCGAGACGGTGACGGTCACGGCGACCGAGTTCGCCTTCGCCGTCGAGCCGACCGAAGTGCCCGCCGGCGACGTCGAGTTCGTCCTCCGCAACGACGGTGTCGTGTTCCACAATCTCGAGATCGTCGGTCCCGACGGGGAGCTGGTGCCGGGGTTGCTGCTCGAGGCGGAGGCGGGGCAGGAGGACGGCGGCTCGGTCCAGCTGGACTCCGCCAGCTACCTGCTGATCTGCTCGGTACCCGGCCACCGGGAAGCCGGGATGGAGGCTCCCTTCACGGTCGCCCCGTAGCGCCCAGCCGAGGCGGTCGCTTCACCAAGAGCCTCGGTGGCCAATGAGATCACATCTCGGGTTTGAGAGGCCGGAGGAGCCGGGCCCCTACTCTGCGCAACAGCGGCGGCTCTGGCACGGCAACCTCGGCCGCCACCGAATCGGCCACGTCCGTCCGGAAGTGCTCTTCGAGGAGGGCGGTCACCGACCGATCGAGCACCACCATCGCCACCTCCTCGTCTTTGCTCACCGACCGCCGGTTGATGTTGACCGAGCCGACCACCGACGCCACCCCGTCCACCAGAACGGCCTTCACGTGCATCATCGACTTCTGGTAGATCCACACCCGGACCCCGTGATCCAGCAGGGGTCGGTACTCGTCCTCGGCCACGACGGCACTCACCCGCTTGTCGATGTGGGGACCGGGGAGCAGGAGGTGGACGTCGACCGACCGGTGCCTCGCCTCGATGAGGGCATCCACGATCGCCGGGTCGGGATTGAAGTACGGGGTCTGGATCATGATCCGATCCCCGGCGGCGGCGGCGAGGGCTTCGAGCATCCGTTCGGCGTCGTTGAAACCGATCTGGGCAGACCCGTCGATCAGCGCCACTTCCATGGTGCCCACCCCGGCGGATGGTCGGACGCCGATGTCAGGCCGACCGATCGGATGTCCTGCGTCTCGCCAGTCGGTCAGGAAGGCTGCTCGAAGGTCCAGAACGGCGGGTCCTTCCACCTGGAAGTGGGTGTCGCGCCACTCCGACGGGTCGCGGGCATTTCCCATCCACTCCTCGGCGATGCCCACCCCGCCGGTGAAGGCGATGCGCTCGTCGCACACCAGGATCTTCCGATGAGTGCGGTGATCGCTCTCCCACAGCTTCCACCTGACCACGGGGCGGAATCGCTCCACGACCGCGCCGGCGGCACGCATCTGCTCGATCAAGTCCGTGTTCATGGGGAGGGATCCGAAGCCGTCCAGTAACACCCGCACCTGCACTCCTTCCGAGGCCTTTCGGGCCAGGGTGGCGGCGAAACGCCGGGCGATATCACCGGTCCAGTAGACGAACGTCACGAAGTCGATCCGGTGGCGGGCCTGCTCGATGGCGCCCAGCATGGCTGGGAAGATCTCGTCTCCGTTCTTCAAGGGCGTCACCCGGTTCCCCTTCGTGAAACGGTTGCCCAACACCGCTTCGATGGCGCCGCGGACCCGGGCAACCGGCTCGTCCTGAGGGCTCACGCCTCGATCTCCCGGCGGACGCCTTTCTGCCACCAGGTGATGAGGCCGGTGAGCCGTGGCTCGCCCGAGTTGGAGGAGATCGAATGAGCGGCGACCGCCTGTACTCATCGTTTCTCCTGGGCAGAGCCGTTGGCCAGTTTCGTGTCCGAGCGAGGGTCGCTGCGTCCCCCCCGCTCGGCTTCGAGCTGGGCGGCTGCGGCCAGTCCATAGAAGATGGCGATCGCCGACAGCTCCGCCCACAGCAGCAACCCCATGAAGCCGGCCACCGGACCGTACGTCTGGCCGAAGGTGACGCTGGCATTGAGGTACAGCGACAGGCCTACCGAGACGAGGAGCCAACCTGCGCCCGAGAGCAGGCTTCCGGCCGCCAGCCAGACGAGGCCGGGCTGGCGGCGATTGGGGGCGACCTTGAAGATGGCGGCGAAGGCGAGGGTGAGCAGACCGACACCGAGCGGCCAGCGGGTCCAGCGCCATACCTCGGCCAGCTCGTCTCGAAAGTATCCGCCGATGTTGGCACCGAGGGCAGTGAGCAGAAACGCGGCCAGCAGGAGAACGCCCACCGTGAGGGTCAGCACCGTGGCCAGGCCGTAGCGACGGACCGTGGGTCGGTCCGCTTCGACCCCGTAGATCCGGGAGGCGCCTCGTTGCAGCTGGGCCATGGCGGTCACCGCCGACACCAGGAACGCCAACCCGCCGAGGGCGATCGCCGCCGTGTTGCCGGTCGTGGCGGTGTCGGAGCCCTGCTCGAAGGCGCGCAGGAGGGTTTGGCCGGCCGGGCCCGGAGCCAGCGTGCTGATCAGCTCACGCAGCACGCCCTGGAGGGTCCCTTCCCCCAGCCGGACTGCCAGAGCCACCACGAAGATGATGCCGGGGAAGATCGCCAAGGCGACCTGGAATGCCAGCGAGCGGGCCAGGCTGAACCCGTCGGCGAAGCGCAATCGCTGGAAGGCTCGAACCAGCAGCTCCTTGGTGGACACCTGGGCGAGGGTCTTGCCGATGTCCGCCCCATCCAGGTCGGATGTCTCCGGCACCAGTGTGGCCGTGCTCATGTCGTCTCCTCTCGGGGGATCCGGAGCCTCACCGCCCCGGCCCAGAGATCGAACGACAGCTCGGAGGTCGCCGGCCGAGCTTCGCCGTCCAGCTCATAGGGGATCGCCGGGTCTGCCTGGAGCTGGACCGATCGACCGTGCCAGCGCCGCACTTTCTCCCCGTTGCGGCCGGTGAGCGCCATCCAGCCGGCCGACAGCCACTCGGCCAGGCCGGACGCGTCCGTGGCCAGGAGATCGAACCCGCCGTCGGCCGGATCGGAGTCGGGGAACACGTCCAGTCCGGCCCGCAGCCCGCCGAAGTTGCCGACCAGCAGCAGCGACACCTCCCCGTCGTGGACCACCTCGCCGTCGATGACCAGCCGGCTCTGGAAGACGCGGTCGTCGAGATGGCGGACCCCCTCGGCCACATAGGCGAGAGTGCCGAGCCGGTCCTTGGAGGATGGATCGGTCTCGGCCATGACCACCCCATCGAGACCGGCCCCGGCCATCACCGTGAAGACCTCTCCATTGACGGTGCCGGCGTCGATGACACGACTGTCGCCCGTCAAGGCGGCGGCGATCGCCGCCTCCACCTCGTCGGGAAGGCCGAGATTTCCGGCCAGGAGGTTGCCGGTGCCGCCCGGTACCACGGCGAGCGGGACCCCACGGCCGGCGACTCCTTCGGCGCATGCGCGAACCGTTCCGTCGCCACCCACCGCGATGATCAGGTCGGCACCCTGGTCGAGCTCCGAACGGGTGAGATCCGCTCCCGGGTGTTCCTCGCTGGTCTCGACCCAGCGGAACTCGACCCTCCGCTCGGTGAGGGCCTCGCGCACGCCGCCGAGGAGACCATCGCCGGCGAGGGGGTTGGCGATCACCGCCACCTGTCTCCGATTGCCATTCATGACGTTTCTCTCTTCCTTCTCAGGGCTGATGTGACGATCCATACGGCGACGGCCACGCAGGCGAGACCCAGCAGGGCGCCCATGACCACGTCGGTGAGGAAATGCATGCCGCGATACATACGAGAGAGAGCGACTGCCACGACGGCCGCCACCCCGACCCCGGCGGCCACGATTCGGATGGAGGGGTGCCGATGATGCAGCCACACGATCAGGACCAGCGTCAGGTAGAAGGCGGTGGCAGCCCCCACGTGGCCGGAGGGGAAGCTGGCGGTCGGCGGTGAACCGTCCAGTTGCTCGATCGGGGGCCGCTCCCTGCCGACGATCAGGCTCACGGTCAGGAAGACGCTCGTCTCCAGGGCGAGGGCCAGATCGAGGGTCAGGACCTCTCGCCAACGGCGCCACGCGAGCAGGAGGACCCCGGTCAGGACAACGAGGGCGACGACGATGGGGACGGTGTCGGCCAGGGCAGAGCCCAGGTCGGTCAGGGTGTCGAGGGCCGGCGTCCGCTGCTCGGCCCACCAGAGGGCGACCCGGCGGTCGAGGTCCAGCATCGGACCGTCGGCGGCCTGACTGGTGAGAGCGAACCCGGAGACCAATCCGATGAGCGCCAGCCCTAGGTAGGCGGCCAGGAATTGGACCAGGGAGCGCCGGTCGAGCGGGAAGGGTTCGAGGGCCGCCTGCTCGTCGCGGACGGGGCGCTCGAGCGCCGGGCGCGGCTGCTGACGGACCGCGCGCTCCTGAAGACGTTCCTCGGTCGCCATGCCTACTCCTCAACTCGCCCGCGCTTCGACCGGATCCCAGGTCGCTGCCACCTCGTCGCGGGGTTCACCGAACTTCATGATCCGCCCCCCAAACGCCACCGCCGAGACCACGAACCAGGCCCAGCCGATCGCCAGCCCGGCGAGGACGTCGGTCAGCCAGTGGACGCCGAGCAGGGCACGGGTGGCAGCGATGGCGCTGGCCAGGAAGCCGGCGGCCCCGGCCAGCACCACCTTGCGCCATGACGGACTCCCGAGGGCGAGCACCAGGGCGACGGCGGCGTAAGTGGCGGCTGCCGCAGCCGAGTGCCCGGAAGGGAAAGAGCTGCCCGACCACGCCACCACCTGGTCCAGCTCAGGCCGGGGGCGACCCACCATCGCCTTCAGGCCGGCCACCACCAGCGCCTGCCCCGCGACCACCGTGAGGACGAAGGTCGCCACCTGCGGATTGCGGTGGCGCCACCAGCCATACGCGGCAGTGGCGAGGCCCACCAAGGTGATGACGGCTGTGCCTCCAAGTCGGGTGAGGAGGGCGAGGAGGCCGAAAGGAGCGGGACCCTCCTGGGCGGCGCCCCACTCCGCCACCGCCAGGTCGAACCCTCCGAGAGCTCCGTCGATCAGATCGAACACCGCACCGGCGGTCGCCGCCAGCGAGAGCACCACCACGAACCCCACCGTGAGCAGAAGACCGCCGGCGCGGGTGCGGTCGAGCCGCCGGACCACGAAGGCGGCCAGCCGCGGATGGCGGGCGACCGCTCGCACCAGCCGGCGCTTCTCGGCGGTGGGGTCGATCGGATCGACCGGCCCGTGCTTGGCGATGGCCAACCACGAGGCTATGGCTCCTCCGACGATTCCTATCGCGATGATCACCCAAGCGGTCATGCGCAGCGTCTACCCGACGCCGATGGACCGGAAACCCGAGGCCCAACGTCCGAGGCATGACCGTTTGGGATCAGGCGCGGTCGGGTAACCACCGAGAGGAAGGCCCCGGCCAGGGCGAGGTCTTGCGAGAGGTATGGCTGCCGATGAGAGGAAGTCCCCCAAACCAGACAGAGCAGCTGCCGGTCGAGGAGCCGGAGGACGAGCGGGTGAGGATCGAACTGACCGTTCCCAACACCGTGGAGGCGCCCGCCCGCGCCCGGTACCTGATACGGCGGGTGATGAGCTCGCGACGGCGACGGGATGACGCGATGCTGGCCGCCAGCGAGCTGACCACCAACGCCGTGGTGCACGGCGCCGGCGAGTCCGACGACGCCATCAGGCTCACCGGCGAGCGCGACGACATCCGTCTCCGGTTCGAAGTGGAGCAGATGGGTCGACCATCCGTGCCGAGCTCCAAGCTTCGACATTCTCGGGGCGGTCGGGGCCTGGCCATCGTTCGCAGCCTCGCCGACCGGTGGGGGATCAGTGCCGACGGCGAGAAGACCCTCGCCTGGTTCGAGATGTACCTAGGCCGAGATCACGGCGGAGATCGAGAACCGGCCTGAAGCCAGTTCGACCGAGCTCGATTCCGCCAGGCGGGTGATGACCATCGCCGCCACCGACGCCCCCCACTCCGACTGCGAAGGTGGATCGACGTCCTCGCCCCGCCCTTCGATCCGCAGAGCGAGCCGTCCCGCCTGCGCCGAACCCTCCACCTCCAACTCGGTGACTCCAGCTGTTTGCGAGATCTCGGCCAGGGCCTCGCCGATCACGAGGGCGGCATCCTCACTGCGGGCCACACTCCAATCGAGCGAGGCCCCGGCAGTGAGGGCAACGGTGCGGCCCACGTGTGCCCATTTGGCGTCGGCCGGCAGCAGCAGAGTGAACGATGGGGGCATGATGCAGCCATGATACGATCCTGACTTCTACGCGGACCCACCATTGCAGCTCACATTCACCCGCAGCCAGCATGACTCCTGGACGGTCCTGACCGTCACCGGGGAGATCGACATCGCCACCGCCGGCTCGCTCGACGAGGAGATCGACGGCCTGCTGGCCGGTGGGACGTCGCAGCTCGTGCTCGATCTCAGTCCGGTGTCGTTCATGGACTCGACCGGACTGCGGAGCGTGATCACCGCCCAGCAACAGCTCGAGTCGAGCGGAGGCTCGCTGGCAGTGGTCCTCGGGCCGGGTCCGGTCAGCCGGCTGTTCGAAGTGACTGGTCTTCGAAAGACGTTCCGGATCGGCGACAGCGTCGCCGATGCCGTGGCATCTTGAGCGAGACCCGGCTCCGGCTCGGCCTCGAACCCGACCCCGAGAACGTCATCATCGCCCGGGCCTTCGCTGGCTCCGTACTCCGTGTGGTCGACCTCCCCCCTGCCTTCATCGACGACGTCAGGCTGGCGATCTCGGAGCTGATCACCCTGGTGGTCGGCACCGGCCGTACGGACGACGTCACGGTGGAGGTCACCGCCGGAGTCGACGAGGTGACGCTGACGATCACCGCCGGAAAACTGCCCCCTCTTCCTGACGAGACCCTCGCCCTGCTCACCAATACGCTCGGCGATCGATTTCTATCGACGACCCAAGCCTGGGTGCTGACCGTGCCATATGGCAACTAGGAACGAGCGAAACCTGGCCCCTTTGCCGGAGGCGGCCGTTCTGGCCAGGAGGTTCGTCACGGAGCAGGACAGGCTGGATGCGCTCCGGCGAGCCGAAGTGGAGTTGATGGTGTCGGAGCTGGTGACCAACGCCCTTCGCCATGCACGTCTCGGCGACCAGATCATGACGGTGGCCGTAGAACGGACCCCTACGGGGCCGAGGGTGTCGGTCGAGCATCCGGCCTCGGATCCGATCGAGGACGCGAAGCCCGGTTTCGGCTTCACCGTGCTCGACCGGCTGGCGAGCAACTGGGGGCACGAGTGGATCGACGGCAACCTCCGCTGCTGGTTCCAGGTGCGCGCTCCGGGGTCGGGGGCCGTATTGGCCGACCTCACCGACGAGGAGCTCATCGAACACGCATCGTCGGACTCCGGATGTCGTGAGGAGGTGATTCGTCGACTTGCTCCGCTCGCCACCAAGATGGCGCGCCGGTATCGGGGGAAAGGAGTGGCCCTGGAAGACCTCGAGCAGGTGGCCTTGATGGGTATGGTCAAAGCCCTGGAGCGATTCGATCCCCAGCGGGGAGCGTTCGAACCGTTCGCCTCCGCCACCATGTCAGGAGAGCTCAAACGATATCTGCGTGATCGAGCCTGGTCGGTTCGGGTGCCGCGAGGACTGCAGGAGCGGTCACTGGAGGTGTCACGGTCGGCTCAGCGGTTGAGCCAGAAGCTCGGCCGGAGTCTCCACCCCGCTGACATCGCCCACGACCTCGGGCTGAGCCAAGACGAGGTCATCGAGGCGTTGGGAGTCAACGCCGTGTACCGAGCCGAGTCGCTCGACGCTCCCGACGAGGACTCGGGCCGCAGCGCGGCCGACCTGCTGGGTGGCTTCGATCCCGACCTCGACCTCGCCGACCATCGGACGGTCGTCGAGCGCCTGGCTCACGTCCTGCCTGAGCGGGAGCGCCACATCCTCTACCTGCGCTTCTTCGAGGACCTCACCCAATCGGAGATCGCCTCGGTGATCGGCATCTCCCAGATGCACGTGTCACGCCTCTTGAGTCGCTCGCTGGCGAGGCTCAAGTCTCTGGTGGAATGAGCGTCAGAGGCGACATTGCTCTCATCACGCGAGAGAAGGCCGGCACCAGGCACGGCCTTCTCTCGCGGTTCGGGTTGGTTCAGGCGGTGACGCTCGTGCTCCGAGCGGCCCGATAGACGAGCAGGGCGATCACGGCGCCCACGATGGAGCCGATGATGCCGGCCGGGGAGACGTCGGCCTCTCCGGCGAACACCAGGTTGGCCAAGAACCCACCGATCAGCGACCCTGCCAGGCCCAGCACCATCGTTCCCAGCACGCCCATCGGATCCGGGCCAGGCACCAGGAAGCGGGCGATGAACCCGGCTACCAGACCGATCACCAGCCAAATGACGATTTCCATGGTTCTCCCTCCTCATCGAGGATGACTCTGTTGACTCTCCCTACCCGGGATGGGAGGCCTCTACACCTGTTTCGTCGTCGACCTGGATCTCCAGCCGTGCGTCCCGACCGGCCAGCATCCACAGGGCCAAGCCCAGCACGGCGCCGGCGACGGCGAAGGTAGCCAGCGCACCACGAATGAGCGGAAGACC
>JBFGJL010000004.1:0-15482 GCA_041577235.1 Acidimicrobiia bacterium
ACTTCCAGAAGTAGAGATGAGGAACCACCAGCCGCAGCGGCCACCCGTGATCGAGCTCCAGCTCCTCACCCCCATACCCGTAGGCGAACAGGTTCTCGGGCCGGGTGAAGTCCTCCAGCGGCAGGTTGGCGGTGAACCCGTGCTCGGCCGCGACGACGACATGAGTGGCCGACGGATGCACGGCCACCTCTTCGACCAGGTCCACCACCGGCACCCCCTCCCAAACCGTGTCGAGCTTCGTCCATTTGGTCACGCAGTGGATGTCGAAGGTTCGGGTCTGGGTGGGGAGGGCCCGGATCTCCGCCAGCGTCCAGCGGCGGGGACGACCCACCAGACCGTCGACCGCGAACTCCCAAGTGGCCTCGTCGATCTTGGGCACCACCCCGGCGTGAAGGACCGGGAAGCGGTCGGTGACGTACTGGCCGGGCGGAACCCGAGCCGAGTCGATGCCCTGTTCGGCCAGCTGGCCCCGCTTGCGGGAGAGGAAGCTCATCGTGGTCGCTCCGGCTCGGGGAGAGGCGGCTGTAGCCTAGTGATATCAGCCACCACAACGACCCCGACCCGCCGTCCGAGCCGCCCGAGCCGCCCGAGCCACTCCGTTCCCGCCCCGGGGTGCTCACCGCTCTCTTCCTCGGCGTGGTGGGGATCGGGGTCCTGTTGTCGTTCTTCGTGAGTGACGCCGGTCGGGGAGCTCGGCCCGCTCCCCCGGTGGAGGTGCTGCTGTTCGACGGCACCGCCTTCTCCCTCGCCGGTCACCTGGCCGAGGATGGTCGGCCGGTGGTCCTCAACCTGTGGGCCTCGTGGTGTATCCCCTGCCGGACCGAGATGCCGGCGTTCGGACGGGTTGCCGGCCAGACCGACGACGTCCTCTTCCTCGGGATCGCGGTCGAGGACCAAGAACAGGCGGCCCGGGCGTTCGCTGCCGAGATCGGCGTCGGGTATCCGCTGGCGTGGGATCAGGGCGGTGAGGTGGCGGCGGCTTACGCCAGCGTCGGGCTACCCACCACCTACTTCGTCGACAGGGATGGCGACATCGTGCGCCAGGCGGTCGGCGAGATCGACGCTGAGACCCTCCATTCGATCCTGGCCGACGAGTTCGGGGTGAGAGTCGGGAACTAAACGGGCCCGCCCGACGTCTCAACAGGTGACACCAGAGGGGTCGACGGGTGGGAAGTCTCGTCCGCCTTCATCCCACCCCTCGACCCCTCGGCGAGTGTCAGGGGCCGATCACCCCGCCGTTGTCGAGCAGGTCCCCGGCCCGTTCGAACACCACCAGCAACACCGCCACCGCCGCCACCACGATGACCGTGAACAGCACCCCCTTGACGGCGGGCGACCCGGGCAGCCAGCGGTACAAGCGACGCATCACGACACCTCCTGGGCCGCCTTCCCCACGGCGGCGACGTACTCGAGGTTAGGGCCCTCGACCAGTTCCCCGACGACGACGAGCCGCTGTCGGGCCGAGAACCTGGGGTGGCAGGTCGTCAAGGTGAGCCACGCTCCCGTCTTGTCGTCGGTCACCCACACATCGGTGGGCCGCACAACCAGGATCTCCTGCACCACGTAGCTGCTCTCCCCGATCACGGAGTCGACCATCATCTCGTCGCCGACCTCCAGCTCGTCCAGCCGCGAGAACGGGGCCCCGTAGGTGGTGCGGTGGCCGCTCAGTACGGCGTTGCCGGGCTGACCCGGGAGGGGGGTCCATTCCATGTGGCCGGGACCCTGCTTCAACACCTCCCGGCTGACGCCGAAAAAGACGATCTCGTCGACCTCGATCTTGGGGATGATGATGCGAGCGAAGGCCTCGCCTTCCGCCGGCTCCGGTTCCGTGTACCGGGTGGCCACGGTCTGAATCGGCTCCGGCTGCTCCGGATCCTCCGGGATCGTCTCGCTGACCTCGACCACGTCATCGGCCAGCGTCTCCACCCGCTCGGCGAAGGCCTCCTCGCCCTGTTCCTGGGCACGGGCGGTGATGAAGTTGGTGCCCACCAGCTGGTAGGCGAGGAAGGCGAGGATCAGGCCCCCGGTCCAGATCATCACCCAGCCGGTCGTACGCAGCACCCGCATGCTCACACCATATCGGCCGTTTGGCGATACTCCCTGAGCCGTCACCGGCCTCGCCACACCGGGGCGCGCCGCTCCCGAAAAGCCGCCACCCCCTCCCCCGCGTCTTCGGTGCCCGCTATCACTGTCAGACCGGCCTGCAACGAGTCCAGCGCGGCTTCGAGGCCGAGATCCTCCATCGCGTAGAACGCGTCGCGCCCCAACCGCAGAGTGGCCGGGCTCTTGGCGGCCAGCTCGGCCACCAGCTCGTCGACGGCCCCGTCCAGCTCCGCCCGGGCCACCACCCGGGACACCACGCCCAGAGCTCGCGCCTCCTCCGCCGACACCAGGCGGCCGGTCATCATCAGCTCCAGGACCGCCCGGCGCGGCATCGACCGGATCAAGATGGCACTGATCATCATCGGCCACAGCCCCACGTTGACCTCGGGCATACCGAACTTGGCGTCTTCCACCGCCACCACCAGATCGCAGGCGGCCGCCAGCCCAAACCCGCCCGCCAGAGCATGGCCGTTGACGCGTGCGATCGTGGGCTTGCCCGCCCGCCGCATCCTCTGAAAAACGTCGGCCAGAACCCCTCGCTGGCGGTGCAGGGCGACCGGGTCTTCGACGAAGCGGCCCGACAGATCGCCGCCGGCTGAGAACGCCTTGTCGCCGGCGCCGGTGATGACGATCACCCGCACTGCCTCGTCGGCCGCCGCCTCGGCGACCCCGTCCCGCAGGAGGGCCATCACCTCCACCGACAAAGGGTTCCTTCGGGCGGGATCGTCGAGCGTCAGCACCGCCGCCGGCCCTTTCCGTTCAGCGCGAAACATTCGCAGCCCTTTCGAAGAGTGAACCGCAAGCTACCGAAGGAGGGGCTGGTACCGTGACCCCCATGGTGTGGTTGGCCCTCGTCCTCTTCGTCGCCACCACGGTGGCCGTGATCCGCGGGGGCCGGCTCTCCAACCTGGCCGACGTCCGCTTGCGCCTCTGGTGGCTGCTGCCGCTCGGGTTCCTCATGCAGGCGGTCACCAACTTCTTCCCGGCCGAGGCCGACTGGTCCCGCCCGGCGGGTCTGGCGCTGGTGCTCGGCTCGTACGTTCCTCTGCTCGGTCTGGTCATCCTCAACCGGGAACGACCTGGCATGTGGCTGGCCGGTGTCGGGATCCTGATGAACTTCACAGTCATCCTCGCCAACGGCGGCATGCCCGTCCTCAGCGAGGCGGCGCTCGTGGCCGGTGGGTTCAGCAGCGACGCCACCATCCTCGCCAGCTACAAGCACGTGATCCTCGGCGCCTCCACCCGGCTCCCCTTCCTGGCCGATGTCATCCCGCTCAGGATCTTCGGTCAGGGGCAGGTGATCTCGATGGGCGACGTATTTCTGGCGGTCGGGTTGGGCCGTTTCCTCGAACACGAGCTGCGCCGGCCCGTCCGCTGGTTCAAGCACGGGGTCAAGGCCGAAGCCGGCTCCGCCCTTCGCCGCTGACCGTCCCCGCCGCTACCACCCGGCGCATGGCCGCAACGACATCGGGGTCGAAGTCGTACGCCGCCCCTCGATGGAGGGTCTCCAACCCCTCCAGCGCGGAGAAGCCCAGCTCGCCGACGGCGTGGTCGTAGGCGCTGGCCGCGCGGATGATCTTCGAGGCGATCGGGAGATCGGGGTCGGAGTGCTCGCCGGGACGGCGGTAGGGCTGATGCTGATGCCGAACGAAGGTGGCGACCCTCGACAGGTAGGGAGCCTCGGCCACGATGTCCGCACCCCAGCCGGCGATGTCCTCGTCGGTGAAGCCCATGCGAAGGATGGTGGGCTCGTTGAGCGTGATGCGCCCGATGTCGTGCATGAGGGCGGCGTATTCGATCTGGCTGACCAGGTCGGGCCCGAGGCCCATCTCCTGGGAGGTGAGCACCGCCAGCTCGGCGGTCCGCTCGGCATGGCCGTCGCCGGACAGCCCCGCCACCTCGGGGATGCGGGCCAGCGCCCGAATCGTCTGCCGGTAGGTGCGGCGCGCCATGTGATAACGGTGGACCCCGGCGTGGGCGAAGCTGTAGGGAACGGCCGCCACCAGCACCGCCCACGGTCCCAACGGGCGCCAGGAGAAGGCAAACAGGGCGCCGGTGGCCATCAGGCTCAGCGCCACCATCCAGTCACTGATGGCCAGCAACCACAAATACCGCCGGGAGACCACCCGTCGCCCGTACGTGAGTGAGGCCCACAGCCACGTGTCGAGCACGAACCAGGAGGCGCCGGCCACCATGAAGGCAGCCAGCTCGGCCCCGCGCAGCTCGGTCGCCCAACCCTCCAACAGAGCCTCCACCACCGCGAACACCGACAGGTAGAGCAGCATCCCCAACCCCCGGCGTGCCATCTCGGCCGCCAACAAGAACCTTCCCCCCTCCTGGCGGATGAGGCGAGCGATCCAGGCCAGTCCCAGTCCCAGAATCATGGTGACCAGCACCGCCTCCATGTCGACCCCACCGCCCTGTCGCAGCAAGAGCGGCATGGCAGCCACCACCGCGAACCCCAGCGACAGCCGGTTCCCACTGTTGGCCGGCACGTTGACCAGCAGCCCGGTGGCGATCAACACCCCCCAGCCCGCGATCGCCTGAGGAGCCACCGGCGGATAGCGGAGCAGCCAGGCGCTCACCGCCAGGGCGAGCAGGCCCCAGCCGAACGACCGCACATTCCGCCGGCCGGTGAGATCAGCCATGAGATCGCCCGCTCTGCTCGGCGAACCGCCGAGCCTCTTCTTCGTCCCGACGGGCGGGATGTCCGAAGGTCTCACCCGTCCGTCGCAGAGCATGGTGCAGAGCCTCGACGATGCGCGGATCGAACTGAGTGCCGGAGTTCTTTCGCAGCTCACCGAAGGCGAACTCCTGGCTGAGCGCCAGCCGGTAAGAGCGGGTGCTGGTCATGGCGTCGAAGGCGTCCGCCACGGCCACGATGCAGGTCTCTTCGCTCGGCTTGCTGCCATGGTTGTGGCCGGTGCCCCCGTAGCCGCTGCCGTCGTAGTGCGAGTGATGACCCGAGGCGATCTCCACCATCGGCTTGAGGAACTCGACCTCGGCGAGCAGGTCTTCCACGTGATGGGCATGGGCCTGGAGTTCCTGGTACTCCGCAGGACTGAGCTGGCCCTTCTTCCTGATCAGATGGCGCGGAACCGCCAGCTTCCCAACGTCGTGGATGAGTGCCGCCCACCGGAGCCGTTCGATCTGGGTGCCGGAATAGCCGAGCTCCTGGGCGATGAGCTGGGCGAAGTAGGCCACTCGCTCGGTGTGACCGCGGGTATAGAGGTCCTTGGCCTCCAGCGCCTTCACGAACCCCCGCAGTGTCGCCTCGTGCGCCTCCCGCAGCTCGGAGTAGGAGACGAAGGTCAGATGGGTGACGACGAACACACCCAACATGAGCGGGAGGACCTCCGGCCCCACCACCTCATAGGTGGCCCCCAGCAATCCGCCGAGGAGTCCCATTACCAGATAGGAGGGAACCAGCGTCCCCATGCCCGACCAGGGTCGGATGTCACGCCGACCGAATGCGAGCCGGACGATCGTCCGCACCTGCCCGAAGTTGAGGACCGCGTAGACCACCGCCGCCGCCCCTCCCACCAACGCCACCGTCGGGAAGTCGGCGACCTGGATCGGGAGCGGAGCGAGCTTCGGCAGCAGCCAGTCGATCAGCAGGCCGGAGGCCCCGGCGGACACGGTGAGCTGTCCGAAGTTGACCGCCGGCTGAAACCATCGGCGCTCCTTCAGGTCCTCAGGGATGAGCGGCCCGAGGGCGGCCATGGCGGCCATCCCCAGGGCGGCGCTGGCGCCGGCCGCGGCGAACACGAAGCCGCCGGTGAGCGCCACCATCACCGTCGAGCTGAGCCGGAGCCGGTCGTTCACCTCGACCGACCGCCACTCCAAGAAGACGAAAGCGGCCGTGAAGAACGCCCAGGTCCCCAGCGGAGGGAACGTCGACGTGGAGGCCAGGATCGTCAGCGCGGACGCGCCCAGGACGGCGAACAGCACCGCCAGCCTGATGCGGATCTGACGCTCCGACCTGGTCATCTCTCCCTCTTCTGCCCACCTGAGTCGGCGGTGCCCCGGACCGCACAGCGCCCATCAGCCGACCTTTGCGCTTGCCGCGCCTGCCGCGATCAATGCGGCAAGGCTGCTGGCGGTTGCGATGATCCGGGCCACCTTCGCGCGCACCGTATCACCCACCATGTATCGGATTCGAGCCTGCCGCTAACGGTCGAGCTCGTGACGATCCGCTCCGCTTCGGTGAGTTTGTCGTTGGCGCCTAGCAACCCGGGGCACCGACCCCTCGTCCCGGTGCCGACACCGGGCCGAACCTTCAGTTGTCATTGGAAGCACCTACCGGTGCCTCCGGGCTCGGAGAGAATCAGCAGCGATCCGTCTCTGTCTCCATCCCGGTGCATCCCACCACTGCAGGGGGCGAATGTAGCGTCGGGATGTTGTCACCTCAACTACTTCTTGTGGAAAACCCGGTCGTCCTTCTGTGTGGATAACCTACTTCGACGGCCGGCGGCGCACAGCGCTACGCTGACCCGGTGAAGTACCAGGAACTCGAAGAGACCCTCTGCCGATTACCCACCGTCGACGCGGTGCGGGTGGTGGGTGAGAACGGCAAGATCGCCGAGGTTCACGTCCTCGCCTCGCCTGGCAAGGCCCCCAAACAGGTCGTGCGCGACGTGCAGTCTCTGGCGATGGCCTCGTTCGGCTTGGCGGTCGACCGGAGAGTGATCTCGGTGGTGCAGATCGACAACGAGGAACTGGGCCGCTCCGACCGCCCGGCCATCGTCGAGATCTCGGAATCACCCTCCGGGGCCAAACTGTCGGTCACGGTCACCCTCGCCTGGCAGAACGAGCTCTTCTTGGGGGAGGCGCTGGGACCGAGCGCGTCAACCACCCGCCTCCGGCTGATCGGCGAGGCCACCTTGCGGGCCATGGAGGAGGCGATCGGCGAGGAGATCGCCCTCGCCCTGGCGGCGGTGGACACACCTACGGTCGGATCTCGGGATGTGGCCATCGCCCAGGTGGTGATGGTGGCGGCTGGAGAGGAGCGGCTGGTGGTGGGGTCCGCCCTGGTCGGGCAGGACCCGGCCCAGGCCACCGTCCGGGCCGTGCTCGACGCTCTCAACCGGCAGGTCCCTCACCTCCGGCGCTGATCCGGCCTCCGTGTCGAGCACCACCGTCACCTTGCTGGTTGTCCGCCACGCCGAGGCCGAGGGCAACCGAGACCATCGCTTCATCGGCCAGTCCGACGTTCCGCTGTCGCCCGTCGGCCGCCGCCAAGCCGAGGCCCTGGCGACCCGGCTGGCCGGAGAGGCCGTGAGCCGCATCGTGTCCAGCGACCTCTCCCGAACCATCGACACGGTGACGCCGCTGGCTGCAGCCATCGGGCTCGACGTCGAACCGGACCCTCGCTTGCGTGAGATCGCCAACGGCGCCTGGACCGGGCTGCTTCCCAGCGAGATCGAACGGCAATGGCCGGACTTGTGGAACCGATACGTCTCGGGGGAGGACGTTCCCCGCCCGGGCGGGGAACGGTGGGCCGATGTGCGGCGCCGCGCCCTGGCGGTGATCGAGCAACTCGTGGCCGATACGGCCGGCGAGGACACGGTGGTCGTAGCCACCCACGGCGGGCCCGGCCTCTACATGGTCGCCTGGGCGGCGGACCTCCCGGTGGAAGGCAACGTCTTCCGGGGGCCCCTAGGCCCGCTGGCCAACGCTTCGGTGAGCGTGCTCCGCGCTCCCGAGCGGCGGCTGCTCTCCTTCAATGACGTCGGCCATCTGCTGGGTGCGTTGCACACCCCGGTCGGGGTCCCCTACCTGTCTGCCTGACCGCGGGTCTCGGCGACCAGCCGTCGCCAGCCGTCGTCCCCCAACGTCGTCAGGCCGGGGACGAGCCCGTAGAAGCTGAGTCGCCGCATCCGGTCACCGTATCGAGCGCGCACCGCCGCCGCCAGCTCCTCCGGGGGTGCCACCACGGCCACCTCCTCGACGGCCTCGTCCGGCACCACTCCGCCCATCTCGGCCCAGCGGCCCCGCTTGCTCATCGCCGTGAGCTCGTCTCCGAAGTCCCAGCCATGATGCTCGAGGACGGGCCGGTAGGAAGGGGTGGAGGCGTAGAAGGCGATCTGCTGCCGGACCACGTCCGCCGCCATCGCCATCTCGCCATCGTCGCGGCCCGTGACCACGAAGACCGAGCCGATCAGGTCCACCTCCTGGGGCGATCGACCGGCCGAGGCCGCCCCCTTGGCGATCGCCGGCAGGGTGACGCCGTCCAGATACGAGACGGTGTGGAACGGATGGACGTGGAAGCCCTGGCACAGCTCGCCGGCCAGTCTCGACAGATAGGGCCCGACTCCGGCGATGGCCACCGGGATGTCCGGGTGGGCGATCGGGCCCGGATTGAAGAAGGGAGTCATGAGGGAAACCGAGTAGAAGTCTCCTTCGAATCGCAACGGCTCCCCGTGCTGCCATGTCGACCAGATGGCCCTGAGGACCAGGATGTACTCCCGCAGGCGAGGACCGGGAGATCCCCACTCGGCCGAGAAGCGGCGGGTGATGTGCGCCTTCACCTGCGTGCCCAGGCCGAGTACGAACTTGCCCTGGCTGAGGTCGGCCAGATCCCAGGCGGTGTAGGCGGTGACCATGGGCGACCGGGCAAAGGCGACGGCGATGGCGGTGCCCAACTCGAGCTGCGGGGCCGCCTGCGCAGCGGCCACCAGCGGCAGGAAGGGCTCGTGCCCGGTCTCGGCGGTGAAGAACCCGTCGAACCCGAGGGCGGCGGCACGTTCCGCCTGCGCGGGGGCGCCCGCGATGGGGCCGGGGGGCATGATGTAGTCGACCTTCACCTGCTGTCCTTCTTCGCCGGATCGGCATCGTACCGGCCGAACGGTTTGCAGTGGGGTTGGTCGGTTTTCTAGCCTCGCCCGGACCGGTCGCGCTGGCCGGAGGAGGCGGATCCCTCGACATGCGAGTGAGTGGGCTGGGTGCGTTCGCTATCTGGGCAGTGGTGGCACTGCTGGCCGTGGCCGGATTCGCCGCCTTCTCCCCGGAGCCGGAGGCTCCTTCGCCCTCCATCACCGCCGGCGAGGAGATCGCCGCCGGCCGGGGCGAGGCGGCAGGACGGGTGGCGGCAGCTGCGTTTGGAGATCGCACTTCGACGACGTTCCACGTCGTCGAGCTGGACGACGACGATCTGGCATTGCTGAAGGAGGCTCGGGCCGACCTGGTCACCGTCACCACCGAAGGCGGGAACACGGTCGGACCGTGCCGGGCATCCTGGTACGGACCACGTTTCGCCGGCCGCTCAACCGCCAACGGAGAGACTTTCGACCCGTCCCAGCTGACCGCAGCCATGCACGGCGTCTCCTTCGGTACCATGGTCACCGTGACCCGGGTCGACACCGGAGGGGCGGTCACCGTGCTAATCAACGACCGGGGTCCCTTCGTCTGGAACGGCGACACGGGAGGCTGGGAGAGACACCCGACCCGCTGCATCGATCTGTCGGAGGCGGCGATGCGAAACCTCGACGGGGTCGGTCTCGGTCTGGTCAAGGTGACGTTGTCGTGGTGAGGAGAGGGTGACCGTGAAGCGCTTCCTGAAAGCTGTCAGCGTGATCGCCGGACTGGGTGCTCTGGTCTGGATGATGCGAGACCGCTTCGTCTCGCTGGCGATCCCGCGTGAGCAGACGCCGCCCAGCTTCCGGGTGGCGCCGGTGCCGGCCGGTCCGGCCCGCTCCGGTGACGATCTCACCGCCATCGTCGGGATCGGCCCTGTCTACGCCGACCGGCTACGGTCGGCGGGCTTCGGCAGCTTCGCCTCGATCGCATCCGCCCGCGCCGCCGACCTCGCCGCGGCCGCCGGTATCGCCGAGAGCCGGGTCGGTGACTGGATCAGCCAGGCGAAGGGAATGGGAGCCGCCTGACGGCGAGTCAGAGCCGCAGCTCGGCTACGTAGACCTCCTCCTTCACCCGCCACAGTCCGACGGCGACGTAGGCGAGGGCCGCCACCACCATGGCGATGAGCAGCGGCGGCAACCCGATCCTCTCGGCGAACGGGATGCCTCCAGGAACCGTGGCGGTCACCCACTCCTGCCATGTGGCTGGACCGGCCGGTGCCGACCATTGGGCGGTGACGAAGCCCAGGAACCATGCCGCCCACCCCCAGGGGTTCACCAACCCGTAGTGGCTGCGTGAGCGATACATGTCGTCGGTCTGATATTCCTTCCGTCTCACCAGGTAGAAGTCGGCGAGGAGCACGGCCACCACCGGGGCGAAGACGGTGCGCGCCAGATCGAGCCAGGAGCTCAACCGGTCCTGAGAGGAGGCCATGGCCAGCACCACCGTCACCACCGCCAGCAACACCCCCCAGCCCCGGCCGCCCACCCGGCGGATCAAGGTCGAGGCCCACACACCGCCGGAGTAGTCGGCCACGGCTGGGCCCAGGACCTCGGCCGACACCACCCACAGCAGGAGCGCCGCTCCCCCCACCACCCCCGGAGCAACCGCCACCATCGCCCCTCCCAGCGCCTCGGCGGTGGCCGCCACCCCCGTCAGGCCCAAGGTCCCGCCCACCAGCAGCAACACGATGGCGGGGATGCCGAAGCCATAACCCACTCCGTTCGCGGCCGCCGACTCGTCGACCGCGAACCGGGTCTGATCGGGCACGAACAGCACCCACAGCAAACCCAGCGCCACCACCGCATCCACCCCCAACCAGAAGGCGGGGCTGGACGGGGCCTCGGCCAGAGAGACGAAGTCGACCTTGGAGGTGAACGCCCAGATGGCTGCCAACGCCACTGCCATCGCCGCCCAGAAGGCAAAGCGCCTCACCCACGCCGTCGCCATCAACTCGATGCCGGACAGGACCAGGATCACGACCAGCACTCCCAGGAGGATCATGATCACTCCCGTCGCCGGCGCCGGCCAGGCCAGCTCGGCCAGTCCTCCCTGGGCCAGCACGGCGCCCAGACGCAGCTGGCTGGCCGCCCACAGCACCGCGAACCACAGACCGGCAGCGCCCAGCAGGATCTCCCCGAGGCGGCCGAACGGGGGCAGCAGGAGGTGCACGGTGGGAACGCCGTTGTAGGAGCCCGCCCACGCCACCAGAGCGACCATGGTGGCGGCCAGCAACGCTCCCACCGGTACCGCCAGGATCAGCTGGGTGATGCTCAACCCCAGGCCATCGGGGCTGGAGAGAGCCAATCCCAACACGAGGGTGGGTGCTCCGAGGACCAGTGTCGCCCACAGCGCCGTGAGCTCCGACGACCCCAAGTGCCGCTCGAAAGCAGGAACGGGATCGGTCATCCACGAGCGATTCGAGGCTCCCAGGGCATCCACAGCCGGCAGTGTAGAGACTCGACGATCCGACCCCTTGGGAGACGCCTACCATCGATTTCGTGCCTTATCTCACCGACCCGGATCGCTTGGCGGAACTCCTCCCGGGGGAACCTCCGTATCGGGCCGACCAGCTTCGTCACTGGCTGTATCGCACCCCGGTGCTACGGGCCGAGGACATGACCAACCTGCCGATCGCGGTCCGGGCCCGACTCCGGCAACGCCTGTGGCCTTTCCGGGTCGAGGCCGAACAGATGGCCGACGGCGACACCACCCGCAAGTGGCTGTTCCGGGCCGCGGACGGCGCCGCCATCGAGGCGGTCCTGATGGGATACCCCCGGCGTACCACGCTCTGCATCTCCAGCCAGGCCGGGTGTGCCCTTGCCTGCACCTTCTGCGCCACCGGTCAGTTCGGCTTCGACCGGCACCTGGAGGCCGGTGAGATCGTGGCTCAGGTCGCCTACGCCCAGGCGGCGCTGCGAGAGCGTTCTCTCCCGGCCAGCCCCGGCCACGTGACCAACGTGGTGTTCATGGGGATGGGTGAGCCGCTGGCCAACTACCGACGGGTGGCGGCGGCCATCGGGATGATGGTGGAGGAGATGGGGATGTCCGCCCGCAGCCTCACCGTCTCCACGGTCGGCATGGTTCCGGGGATGCTGCGCCTGGCCGAAGCCCCCTGGCCGGTGAACCTGGCCGTGAGCCTCCACGCCGCCGACGACCGGCTCCGCTCACAGCTCGTCCCGCTCAACCATCGTTACCCGCTCGCCGAGGTCGTGGCGGCCGCTCTCGCCTACTTCCAGAAGAAGGGGCGCCGGGTCTCGATCGAGTGGACCATGATCGACGGCGTCAACGACGACCACGAGCAGGCCGAGCAGCTGACCGGGATCGCCCACCGGCTGCGGGCCCACGTCAACCTCATCCCGCTCAACCCGACGCCTCTCAGCCCCATGCGCCCTTCCCCTCCCGAAACGATCGAGCGGTTTCGGGCGCTCCTGACGGACCGGGGCGTGACGGTGACCGTGCGCGACACTCGCGGCAAGGACATCGACGCCGCTTGCGGGCAGCTTCGGGTCCGAAGCGAGGCAATCTCGAGCTCGGGCTCCAAAACCTTGAACGACTGAGGCTGCCTGAGTAGCGTGTCCCCTGGACAAGCGGGCGGAACCTCTGGAGGTTCTATGTCCGCGTCCAAGAAGTCTCGGGTGGCGTTGGCTCTTGCCTGTCTCGGCATGCTGCTCGCCCTCGCCGGCGGTCACTACGAGGTCAAGCCCGGCGATACCCTCTCCGGCATCGCCCGCCGTTTCCGAACCACCGTTCCGGCCATCGCCGACGCCAACGGGATCAGCAACCCGGACCTGATCTTCGTGGGCCAGAGCCTGCAGATTCCCACCGCCGGCGGCGGATCGGGCGGGAATCCGACAGGTGGAAAGAGCGCACCGACCCACGTCGTCGCCGCCGGGGACACCCTCGCCTCGATCGCGGCGCGCTACGGGACCACGATCGAGGCGCTGGCCCGGGCCAACGGGATCGCCAACCCCAACCTGATCTTCCTGGGAACCCGTCTCCGCCTGCAGCCCGGCCCGACCTACCAGCCGAAGGAAACCAAGAAGGTCACCCACGTGGTGAAGGTCGGTGAGACCTTGAGCGGCATCGCCGCCCGTTTCGGCACCTCCAGCAGTGCCCTGGCCGCAGCCAATGGAATCGCCGACCCCGACCGGATCGTGGTCGGGGCCAAGCTGGTGGTGTCCGGCGCCGGCTGGGTGTGTCCGGTGCCCAATGCCAGCTACTTCAACGACTGGGGATTTCCCCGGTCGGGAGGCCGGTTCCACGAGGGCAACGACCTGTACGCCCCGAGAGGCACGGCCGTGCTGGCACCGGTCTCCGGCACCGTCGAGCGGATCGTCGGCAAGGTTGGAGGGCTTCAGTTCTGGCTGCACGGGAGCGACGGCACCCTCTACATCGGCAGCCACCTGGATGCCTTCGGCGAGGGCGGCGATGTCGAAGCAGGAACCGTGATCGGATATGTGGGGGATTCGGGCAACGCGGTCGGTTCTCGTCCCCACCTGCATTTCGAGATCCACCCCGAGGGTGGAGAAGCGGTCAATCCCTACCCGACCCTGAAGGAGTCCTGCGGCTGAGTTCCGATCCGGCGGCGGAGCAGCTCCAGTCCCACATTGCCGGTCTCCAGGACGCGGCGGTGGAACGATCGGAGGTCGAAAGCGGCTCCGGTCTTGGCCTTCGCCTCCTCCCGCAACTCGAGGATGGCCCGCTCCCCCAGCTTGTAGGCGATCGCCTGGGCCGGCCAGCCCAGGTAGCGGGTCGCCTCGCTCTGGGCGAAGTCGCTGTCGAGAAAGGCCAGCCGCTCCAGATAGGCAACGGCCAGATCATGGTCCCATGTCTCTCCCGCCGCGAGCGGGGCGCCGGCCGGCACCCTCAGACCGAGATGGCACCCGATGTCGATCACCACCCGGCACGCCCGCATCAGGTGAGAAACCAGCATCCCGATCACGTAGTCGGGTCGCTCGAACTCGCCCAGCTCCTCCATCAACCGTTCGGCGTACAGCGCCCAGCCTTCGCCGTAGCCTGGATACCAGACGAGCATTCGGTGAGCTCGGCTCAGCCGATCCCCGAGCGCCTGCTGATAGCCGATCTGCAGGTGATGACCCGGGAAGCCCTCGTGGTAGGCGATGCTGATCTCCTCGTACAGAGGAATCCGGGGAGCTGATCCGAGCGAGTACCAGATGCCGCCCGGACGCTGGAAGTCCTCGGACGGAGGCACGTAGGAGGCCCCCAGCGGCCCGCCGGGAGGTGCCAGGTTCACGGTCACCTCCCGAATCCGCTCCGGGACATCGAAATGGCGTCCGGCCAGATGCTCCACCGCCCGTTGCTGGCGCTCTCGCATGACCTCCAGGAAGGCGTCCGGAGCCGGCACCGTCCGAGCAGGGTCGGTTCGGAGGAGATTTATCACCTCGTCGGGAGTGAGATCTGGCTCCATTTCGGCAGCGATGACAGTCAACCGACGCCGCAAACGCTCGATCTCCTCCCACCCCCACGCATACGCTTCATCGGGGTCGATCTCCGCTCCCAGATGCTCCCGGGCAGCGCGTAGGTACCGCTCGCGGCCCACCCCGTCCTCGGCCGCTGCCCCCGGCAGGTAGTCCTGTTCGAGGTAGTCGGCGAACTCCTCGAGACTCGTCCGCGCATGCCGGGACGCACCCTCCAAACGGTGCCGGAGGGAGGCATCATCGAGCCCGGCCAGGTCGAACCCATCGCCCAGGCCGGCGAAGAACGACTGGGGGCCGGCGTGCACCCGCGCCTGGTGGGCTACCGCCAGCACCTGCCGGCGGGCCACCGCCATCCCGGCCGACCGGCCGGCGTCGAGGCTCGACCGATACCCCGCCAGCACCTGGTCCATCGTTTCCAGCCGCCGGATGGCGTTCGCCCACCCCTCGGGTCCGGACAGATCCATGACATCGAACACGTCGCGGATGTGCTGAAAGCTGCTAGCGGTCGAATCCAGATCGCGCAGGTGCTCTCCATGCTCGACCCAATCGATCACTTCGTCGAGATGGGCGGCCAAGACCTCCCGCGCCAGCGCCTCCCATTCGTCGCCGTCCGCCGGAAGGGCGCCGAGGGCACGGCGGTAGCTCTCCACCATCGCTAGTCGTTGCTGATGTCCTTCCGGACTGAGGTCGTCCCAGAGATGGTCGTGGCCGGCCATCCCGATCCGGGTGGCCGTGAGGGGCGATGAGGCGGCCACATCCGTCACGAACCGGTCGGCGAGTGCGAAGACGGCAGGGGCGGAGCTCATGCCGCGGTGAGACTAGGGATCGCAGCGGCCGACATGATCTCCTTGGTAGATTCGCTCGTCCATGGATGGGTCGACACCCGAGCTGATCCCGGTCCGCCCGGAAGAGGAGCTGGACCTGAACAGGCTGGGCGACTACCTGCGGAGCCGCCTCCCAGGCACCGAAGGTCGACTGGAAGTGCGCCAGTTCGCCGGGGGCCACGCCAACCTGACCTACCTGCTCGATTTCGCCGGCACCCACTACGTGCTGCGCCGGCCGCCGTTGGGTCCGGTGGCCCCC
>JBFGJL010000005.1:0-15397 GCA_041577235.1 Acidimicrobiia bacterium
GCGATGTTCGCCCTGTTTCCTGACGATCCGACCCTGAACTGACCAAGGTGCCGGGAGGGTGAGGGGGCGGGCGGTAAGCTCGGCTCGATGATCACCACGGTGCCGCGCCTGCGCAGAGCGCTCCGGGCCCGCGCCCCGACCCTGGCCGTGGAACGGGCGCTGTGGTCGTCCGGTCGGGAGCTGGTGGCCGGGGTCGACGAGGTGGGTCGTGGGGCCTGGGCCGGTCCGATCAGTGTTGGTGCGGCCATCCTTCCCCAGGGCCGGCGGGTGTACAAGATCCGCGACTCGAAGATGCTGAACGAGTCAGAGCGGGAGGCTTTGTTCGAGCGGGTGGCGGGCTGGTGCCTGGCCTGGTCGGTGGGACACGCCAGCCACGAAGAATGCGACGAGTTGGGGATGTCGGAAGCCCAGCGCCTGGCCGCTCGCCGCGCCCTCGAAGGCCTGGGGATGGAACCGGATCACGTGCTGGTCGACGGGAAGTGGGACTTCGTCGGCCGGTCCAACACCCGTCGGATCGTCCGGGGGGATGTCACCTCGCTGTCGATCGCCGCCGCCTCCATCCTCGCCAAGGTCACTCGCGACCGGATCATGCGAGGAGAAGCACCCCACTTTCCCGGCTACCTGTTCGAGGAGAACAAAGGCTATCCCTGCCCCCGGCACAAGGCAGCATTGCAGGCGTGGGGTCCGACCAGCATCCACCGACGGTCGTGGGTGTTCATGGATCACCTGCCATGGACCGGAATCCCTCGCCTCCACCGGCCCGACCCGCAGGGCACCCTCTTCGACTGAGCGGTCACCCAACCTGGTGGAGCCTTCACCGACGGTGGCGTAGACTGTCCGGCCATGACCCTCCCGTTCATCGGCGGCTACGTGCTGGGGGCGAGGCAGGCGGGGCGGGCGGCGGGGCTGAGTGCCTCGGCGGCGGCCTTCAATGCCTCTGCCACCGAGCAGTTCATCGAGCTCAACGATCGGATCGATCGCCTGGTGGCGGTGGTGGAAGTCCTGTGGTCGATGGTGCAGGAGTCCGGTTTCACCGCCGAGGAGCTGCAGGAGCGGCTCGCCGCCCTCGACGCCGCCGATGGCGTCGAGGACGGCAGAGTGGTCAAGCCGGCCGGTGAGTGCCGCAATTGTGGGGCGGCGGTGAGTGCCGGATATGACGCTTGCCAGTTCTGCGGCGAGCCGACCGGGGCCGGAGACCCCTTCGCCAAGCTCTGACCTCAGGCGCTGGTGGCTGACAGGGCTGGCCATCGTGAAGCAGGTGGTGCTAACTCATCAAGGCACCGTGCTCATCGAGGAAGCCGCCGACGGTGGAGCCATCGTCGGCTTCAGAATCCTGACCGGCTGAGAGAGGTCTCAACCGGCCAGCTTCGCCAGCAGTCTGGTGACGAGTTCCCCCTGGGCGGGATTGAGGCGCCGCATCGCTTCGTTCGGTTCGAACCAGGCGACCCGATCGATCTCGGGAAACGTGCGCCTTCGACCGGACCGGGGCGGCCACTCCATCTCGAATGTCCCGGCCACCATCAGGGCCGGGTCGACCTCTCCCTCGGCTCCCCAGCCATGAACCTCCTTGCCGGCTCTCTGTACCACCGTGCCCAGGTCGAGATACGGTGGCGGCGGTGGAGGGAGGCCCAGCTCCTCGCTGAACTCCCGTAGGGCGGCTTCGAGCGGTTCCTCACCGGCCTCGATCTCTCCCTTGGGTACGCTCCATGCTCCTTCGTCCCGCTTCGCCCACAGCGGACCCCCCGGGTGGGCGATGAGCACCTCCACTCGCCCAGCCCGGCGGCGGAAGACGAGCAGCCCGGCGCTGGCTCTCATGCCGGCACCCTAGGGCGGAGCCAGGCGCCGGCGTGATCATCCTTCCAACGCGGCGACGAGCTCGTGGGAGGCCGGGGCCGATGGTCCCTGGCGGTTCCAACCGCGGGGTCGTAGGGTCGAATGTGTCGGATCGAAAGGAGCCCGCGGTGGCGGCCATCGAAGTCCACGATCTGTCCTTCTCCTACGGGGACATCAAGGCGGTCGACGGAGTGAGCTTCGAGGTCGCCCCGGGAGAGATCCTCGGCTTCCTGGGACCAAACGGTGCCGGCAAGTCGACCACCATCAAGATGCTCACCGGCCAGCTCAAGCCGGATGCGGGCTCCATCTCGGTGCTGGGGATGAGGATGCCGGAAGACACCCTGGAGATACAAGCCCGGATCGGCGTGTGCTTCGAGGAGAAGAACCTGTACGAGAACATGTCGGGACGGGAGAATCTGGACTTCTTCGCCCGGCTGTACGGCATCAAGAAGCTCGACCTCGATCCCTTCCTGCGGCTGGTCGGCCTGATCGACCGGGGGGACGACCGGGTCGCCAGCTATTCGAAGGGCATGCGCCAGCGGCTGATGATGGCCCGGGCGATGATCAACCACCCGGACGTCCTCTTCCTGGACGAGCCCACCGACGGCCTCGACCCGATTTCGTCGCAGGCAGTGAGAAAGGTGATCAAGGCCGAGGCCGAGCGGGGGGCCTCGGTCATCCTCACCACCCACGACATGCACGAGGCCGATCAGCTCTCGGATCGCATCGCCTTCATCAACGAAGGCCGCATCGAGGCTCTCGACACGGCGGAGAACCTCAAGCTCAAACACGGGCAGCGTACGGTGCGGGTCCGATCCCGCCACGACGACCGCGTAGACGAGCGGGTGATCAGTCTCGACGAATCGAGCGTGGGTGATCAGATTCGCGAAGCGGTCTCGATCGAGGGTCTGCTCACCATCCACACCGAGGAAGCCACCTTGGAGGACATCTTCATCAAGCTGACCGGCCGAGGACTGGAAGGATGATCGAAGCACCTCCCCGGCCGAAGGTCTCCCGAGCGGAGATCATCGCCACCATCGTCCGCAAGGACTTCATGGCTTTCGTGCGTGACCGCTTCTACTTCACCGTTTCGATCCTCGGGTTGGTCGCCTACGCGGTGATCTTCTGGGTCCTCCCCGACACCGTGGAGGAGACGATCACCATCGGAGCGACCGGAGCGGGGATCGAGAACCTGCTCGAGCTGGCCTCCGGCGGCGAGTCCGAAGGGCTGGAGGTGATCGCCTTCGACTCGCGGGAGAACCTGGTGACCGCAGTCGAAGAAGGTGACCAGGACGTGGCACTGGGCCTGGCCTTCCCCGATGACTTCTTCCGATCTCTCACGACCGGCCAGTCGGTCACGGTGACCGTGCTCGCCACGGCGGAGGTGCCCGACGAGTTGCGCACCGCCATGGAGTCCTTCGTGAAGGAGGCGGCCTTCGCCATCAGCGGCGATCCACTCCCGGTGCAGTTCCGCCAGGAGATCCTCGGTGTGGACCGGCTCGGCGACCAGGTGTCGCTGCGCGAGAGGATGCGTCCGCTTCTCGCCTTCCTGGTGCTCTTGATGGAGATGCTGGCCCTGGCCGGGATCATCGCCAGCGAGATCCAGAGCCGTACCGTGACGGCCGTGATCACCACACCGGCCCGGCTGTCAGACTTTCTCACCGCCAAGATCATCTTCGGGACGCTGCTGGCCTTCATCCAGGTGGTCCTGTTGCTCGTCGCCATCAGATCGCTCGGCAACGAACCGTTGCTGGTCATCACCACGATGCTGATCGGGGCGGTGATGGTCACCGGATTCGCTCTCATCGCCGGCTCCTTCGGGCGCGACTTCATCTCCGTGCTCTTTTGGAGCATGCTCTTCATGATCCCCATGATGATCCCGGCCTTCGGGCTGCTCTTCCCCGGGTCGGCATCGCTGTGGATACGAGCGATCCCCAGCTACGGACTGATCGAAACCCTCACCGGTGCCACCGTCTACGGCGAGGGATGGGGTGAGTCGGTGGCGAACCTCGGGCTGCTGATGGTGTGGACCGCCGGCGCCTACGCGGCGGGCCTGGCCATACTCAGGAGGAAGGTGCAATCGCTATGAACCTCACACGAGCCTGGCTGGTCATGCGCAAGGACCTGCGAATGGGCCCGCGGTCGCCGCTCTTCCTCTATGCCCTCCTCCTCCCGGTGGTGCTGACCTTCGTCATCGTCGGCGTCTTCGGCTCCCTGTTCGCCCCGAGCCCGCGGCTGGGGATCGTCGACGAGGGCAGCTCGTCGATCGTGGCCGCCGCCGCGGAACTCGAGGGCATCGAGGTCACCGTCCTCTCCGACGCCGATCGGCTCCGGACGATGGTCGAGGCCAACGATCTCGACGCCGGCCTGCTGCTCCCACAGGGATTCGACGAAGCAGTACGCGACGGCCTCCAGCCACCGCTCATCTTCTACGTCGGCGGTGAGAGCCTCGCCTCCAACCGGATCATCCTGCAGGTGTCGGCTCTCGACCTGGTGCGTGAGGTCCGGGGCGAGCCGGCGCCGGTGATCGTGGACCTGGTCACCATCGGCGATGTCGAGTCGGTCCCGATCGCCACCCGGATGGTCCCGCTGCTGATCATGTATGCGGTGGGAATCGCCGGTGCCTTCGTCCCGGCGGCGTCGATAGTGGAGGAGAAGGAGAAGCGGATCATCAACGGGATCCTGGTCACCCCGACCACCGTGGGCGAGTACCTGGCCGGCAAAGCCGGCTTGGGAGTGACGCTGGCGATGGCCACCGGGGTGATCACCCTGCTGTTGAACAACGCCTTCGGAGCCCACGGGATCACCTTGGTGGTGTCGCTATTGGTGGCGGCGGTGATGATGGCGGAGATCGGGCTGATACTCGGCATCTTCGCCAAGGACTCCAACATGCTGTTCGCCCTGATGAAGACCGGCGGGATCCTCCTGTTCTATCCGGTGATCTTCTACATCTGGCCGAATCTGCCGCAGTGGATAGCCAAGATCGCCCCGACCTACTGGTTCCTGCAGCCGATCTTCGAGGTCGGGGTCCGGGATGCCGGCTTCGGCGACGTCTGGGTGCAGCTCCTGATCGCACTCGCCTGGATCGCGGTGCTCATCCCGGCGGTCCGAGCGATGTCCAAGCGGCTGGAGCAGCGCGTCGCCATCGAGGCCTAGGCGAATCTGACCAGCGGTCAGCAGGATCCGTCGAGGTTCAGGATGGAGCTGTCAGGTGGTCCGCCGCAGCTGGTGCTGGCGGTACAGCCACCACCACAATCCGCCGTGCGCCAAGATCCCCATGAGGAGGACTCCGGCCGCGAGCCACTGGCCCAGCACCGCCGCCACCAACATGGTGACGGTGGCCGCCGCCACCAGTCCCGTTCGCACTCCGTTGAGCGCTCCGAACATGGCACTGAGTGTACGGTCGGCGGGCTCAGTTGGATGACTCGGCCACCGCCTCGGCGAACGCTGCCATGGTGGGAAACGACCAGTCCGGCTCGACCGGAACCGGAGGCGGAGGCGTGGCACCCCAGCCCGGTTGGCTCCGGCGACGATCGATCCACACGGTCGGTAGGCCGGCGGCGCGGGCGGGAGCGTGGTCATGGAAGAGGCTCTGGGCGACGTGCAGTAGCCGTCCGGCACCAATGCCGAGCCGGGGGAGGGACGCCAGCAGCGCCTCGAAGTGGCGCGGATCGGGTTTGTAGGCGCCGACGTCCTCGGCGGTGATCACCAGGTCGAAGTCCACCTGCAGGAGCCGGTTGCTGGCCGCGAACGAGACTCGGTCGACGTTGGAGAGGATGATGAGGCGGAAGTGACCGGCGAGGATTGCGAGGGCGCCCGGCGAGTCCGGAAAGGCCGGCCAGGCGGGGACGGAGGCTCCGAACGCGGCGGCCTCTTCGTCGGTGGCGGCCGCCCCGAAGCGCCGGCCGAGCCGGCGCATCACTTCCGCCAACACGTGGGGATAGGGGAGGGAGGCTCGCTCCTGTTGCACCCCGGTCTCGATCTGTCCGAAGGCCGCCACCAGCTCAGCGGAGGGCACCTCGAGCCGGGTACGAGCCATCCACGGTGCCAGGGCGGCGGCGATGCCGGACTCCCAGTCGATCAGCGTGCCATAGCAGTCGAAACTGAGCGCTTCGAAGTCGGCCAGTCCCGTCACGATCCCTCCCGCCGGCTCGCAGAGGCCCGAGGCTAGATCGTTCCCGTGTCGCTGCTGCCGGGAGCGGGCCACACCAGCTCGAACTCCTCCAGAACCACCGGGGTGCCGTCTTCGATCTCGAAGCCTTGCCGGCCGAAGAAGCGCCGGTGAGCCCGCCGCCAGGACCCGAGGGATCGATCGCTCTCTCCTTCCCGCCGGGCGAAGGCAGCGTCGACGTCGCCGAACCGTCTGACTTCGACGTGAGCGGTGCGAATGATGCAGACCGGCTCGCCCCTCCCGTCCAGGATCACACCGTGGTCGCCCACGCGGGGGAGCGGCTCGCCGCTGGCGCGATGATGCTCCAGCACCCCGGTGGTGGCCCGCTTCGTGCCGGCCAGCACCAGGGCACTCAGCCGGTCTGCCAGGTCGGAGTCTTCCCCGCTCCCAAACGCCCAAGCCGAGTAGTCAAGCCTCGAGCGGGTACCGGTGGCGGCGGTGAATGCCGACCAGAAGGCAGCCACCTGCGGCGATCGGGCCGAGCCGGATTCCCCTCTTGGCTCCTCCGGTCCGACCCCGGCCAGCACCGCCGCGGTCCGGTCGGGGTCGGTGGGGCCTTCGGTCGCCAGCAGGACCACCGGGGCGTCGTCGAGACGGCGGTGCCCGCCTTGGATGAGCGCCCGCAACCCGGCGAGGGGAGCGGCGCCACACTCGCCCACCTCCAGCCCGTGGCGGGCGAGGTCGACCAGGGCACGGTCGGCTTCGTCATCGGTCACCGCCACCGCCCAATCCACTCCCGCCCGCAGCGACGGCCAGGCGACCAGCGATGGCAGCCCGCAATTCAGCCCGGACATGCTGGAACCATGCGGAGGGGGCACCTCGGTGAGCCGGCCCGCTCGTAGGGAGGCTTGCACGCAGGCAGCCACGGTCGGCTCCACCGCCACCAGCTCCGTGCTCGAACCCCAGACGGGTTGATGGGCCAGGGCGGCGACGGCGGCGGCGGCCAGCGCTCCCACCCCCACCGGCACCACCAGCACCTCGGGCCGCGCCTCCAGCTCGGCCAGCTGTGCCGCCAGCTCGGTGAAGATGGTGGCATAGCCGTCCGACACCCAGCGGGGGATGGTTTCGTAGCCGGGCCAGGAGGTGTCGGACACGACCAGGCGATCCGGACCGGCAGCACCGGCGGTTGCTGCCACCGCCTCTTCGTACGAGCCGGTGATCACCACGACGGCGGCTCCCTCCTCGACGATGGCTGCGATCCGGGGTATGGCCATGTCGGCCGGTACGTAGATCCGGGCTCCGGCCCCCAGATACCGGGCCACCCAGGCCACGGCCCTCCCGTGATTGCCGTCGGTCGCCGCCAGCAGCACCGGCGGCTGCGGGCGGCGGGCTACCTCTGCCGCCATCGAGCCCAGATCGAGGGGCGGTGGGTGGTCGGGAGGGTGTCCCAGCCAGGCCCCGACCACCCGGGCGGCCGCCCACGACGCCCCCAGCGCCTTGAAGGAAGGCAGGCCGAAACGATCGGTCTCGAGCTTGACCAGCAACCGCCCCACCTGCTGGTCTTTGGCCAGGTCGGGGAGTTCGAGCAGCGGAGTGGGCCGGTAGCCGGGAAGTGATCGGTGGAACGCTCCGACCGCCTGCCAATCTGGTGGGGCGGGAGGTGCCCCGGCCCGCCGGTGTCGCAACACCCGCTCCATGCACCCACGTTAACGGGGCCGCCGCCGCAGACCCGCGGGTGGGCCCCTCGCCTAGGCTGGCGACCGCTGGTGGGAGGAGTCATGAGGCGGGCACTGGTGGTGGCGCTGCTGGTGGCGGCGGCTGCCTGTGGCGGGGTCGAGGAAACGGTGAGCGGTCTGCGTGACCGTATCGAGAGCATCGAGATCGAGCCGGAGGCGGTGCTCGAGTCAGTCCGGGACTGCGACCGGATCTCCACCGCACTGGTGGGTGCGGTACGGGCGGTCGCCGACCAGATCGATGGTGCCGGCGGGGACGGTTTGATCCCGGCGACGGAGATTCGGGAGCTGGTCGATCGAATCGCCGTCAGCCGCTACTACGAGATCGCCGAGCGGATCGGCTGTGCTCGTCTTGCGCTCGAGCTGGACACGCTCGACCGACTGCGGGACGTCAACCCGACGACCCCCACCGGTCGTGACTTCCTCGAGGAGATACGGCGGCAGGTGGAAGCGGCCGGGTGAAGGCTGCGGGTGCTCCAACCGGGGGAGCGGGTGGCTGCACTACCATCTCGCCAGGAGGTCGCACGTGTGGGCACCGGCTCCCATCGATCGCCAGGCGCTGGAGCTGGTGCTGGCGCCCTTCGGGACCAGCCGCACCCTACCGGCCGAGGCCTATCTCTCCGATGACCTGTTCCGATGGGAGCAGGCTCAGCTGTTGGGAAGGTCGTGGACCTGCATCGGGCGCAGCCGCGACCTGCTGGAGCCGGGCCAGATTCGCGCCGTCGAGGTGGCGGGAGAGAGCGTGCTGCTCTCCCACGACCACAACGGCACCCTGCGAGCTTTCTCCAACACCTGCCGCCATCGCGGTCATCTCCTGGTTGCGCCCGGGACCGCCGCCGACGCTCGCCTGGTCCGGTGTCCCTACCACTCGTGGACCTACCGACTGGACGGCAGCCTGCGCGCGGCTCCCACCTTCGACGGGATGGGCGGGTTCGATCCTGGCGATTGGCCGTTGCAGACCCGGGAAGTGGGGGAGTGGCACGGCTGGCTGTTCGTGGCCATCGAGCCGTCCCTGCCCGACCCGGCCACCGCTTTTGGGAACGCCACGGATCTGCTGGCGCCCTACGACCCTGCTCGACTCACCCGGGGCGCCACTCGAGAATACGAGGTGAAGGCCAACTGGAAGCTGATCGTGGAGAACTACCACGAGTGCTACCACTGCACCTCCATCCATCCGGCTTTGTGCCGGGTGACGCCCCCCGACAGCGGAGCGGACCTGCAACCCTCTGGTTGGTGGTGCGGGGGTCCCATGCGACTGCGGGAGGGGGTGGCGACGATGTCGCTGGACGGGCAATCGAAGTCGAGACGCCTGCCCGGCGTCACCGCCGACCTGGCCGGCACGGTACTGTATCTCGGCCTCTTCCCCAACCTGCTGGTGAGCGCTCATCCCGACTACGTGATGACCCATCTGCTGGTCCCACTCGGCCCGGATCGCACCCGCATCGTCTGTGAGTGGCTGTTCGATCCGGATTCGGTGGGCCGACCCGACTTCGATCCGGCCTATGCAGTGGACTTCTGGGACATCACCAACCAGGAGGACTGGCTGGCCTGCCGCCACGTGCAGCAGGGACTCCGCAATCGAGGGCACCGTCCCGGGCCGCTCGGTCCGTGGGAGTCGACCGTCTACCAGTTCCTGGGCATGGTCGCTCGTGCCTACCGCGGCGGACCGGTCCTTCCCCCTGCGGTCCCCTCCACCCGGCGGGCGGCCGGCGAGCACCTCGCCCCCTGGGTCTGAGCGTGCGGTCGGGTCAGGCGAGCACGTTCTCGGATCCGCTTGCCTGCACGAAGATCGCCGAGGCCCTTCCCCGCCACATCCAACGCCGGAAGGCCGCGAAGTCGAGCTCTCTCGGCATCCCGAACACGTTGAGGTCGGCCTGGAGTTGGCCGAGCTGATCTTCGAGTGAACCGGCGGCGACCACGGCCTCGCCGTGGATGCGGGAGAGGGTCATCAACTCGGTAAGTCGGGTTCGGTGTTGGGCCAGCTCGTTCTCATCCTCGACCACGGTCACCAGCCGCAGTTGGGCATTCCAGTTGTTGCGGACCACGTGCGCCACCAGCATTGCGGCATCCAGGTTGCCGTGCCGGTTGACCTGGTCCCACGGCTCAGAGGCGGGCCTGATCCACACATTCACCGTCAGCTCGAGTCCGAGACCCGACTTGGGATGGTCGCCGAAGAGGATCATCCCCAATCCGTAGGCGCTGGCCTTGGGCAGTAACCGGGCCACCGCCTCCTGCCGCTCCGGCTTGTCAGGAATGGCCATGAACAGGAGGTTCGGCTTGAAGAAGGCGCTGGACAGTGCCTGCATCGACGCGGACAGGCCATCGGCGAAGTCGTCGGCGGCAACCACCGAAGAGGAGGCGTACACCCCGGCCTTGTGGAAGTTCCTCACTTGGATCGGAAGGCGCCGACGGATCTCGACTTCTTCGCCTCCAGTGGTGAGACCCAGCAACTTGGCGCTGCCCCGAGGGTAGGTGAGGGAGTAGATCAAGCGGAAGGTTCCCCGCAGCTCACCAGGGTCCTCGACCGGGATCAGGAGGTTCGGCTTCCATGCCCTCTCGGAAGAGTCCGGCAACACGCTCACCTTCTTGGCGGCCCATTCCGCCAGGGACCCGAACAGGCCACTGCGGCTATCGCCAAAAGGAGCATGGAGCTGACGCCGCAGCAGGTAGGAGTAGACGCCCACGACGATGGCGGCGGCCACCAGGCCGAACGTCGGGTTGATGATGAACATGGCGAAAAGGCTGCCGGCGGCTCCGAAGAAAGGCACCATGCGGGGAATGCGGAGAGTGGGCCGAAAGCTCAGCAGTCCCAGGCTCTGTTCGATCAGCATCACCACGTTGATCATGGCGTAGGTCAGTAGAAAGAACATCGAGACCAGCGGGGCGATGGCGTTCAGGTCGCGCAGCAGGAGGGCCCCGAAGGCGATGGCGCCGCTCACCCACATGGCGTTGCGGGGCTCTCCACGCGGCGACAGCTCGGCCAGCCGTTCGCCCCCAGGGAGGATGCGGTGGGCGGCGAGTGCCTGGAGTATGCGGGGCGCACCGACGATGGAGCTGAGTGCCGAAGAGAACGTGGCTCCCAGCAGCCCGGCGACGACGATCGGTCCCCATGCCGACCGGTCGATCATGATGGTGAAGTTGGAGACCAGCTCTTCGGGAGTGGCCGTGCGGGCCAGCCAGTAGGCGAGTCCCAGATAGATCACGGTGGTCAAACCGATGGCGGACAGGGTCCCGACCGGTATGGCCCGGCGGGGATTGCGCAGCTCACCCGACATGTTGGCCCCGGCCATGATGCCGGTGACCGCCGGGAAGAACACGGCAAAGACGCCCCAGAACCCGACTCCTGAGGGGAAATCGCCGACCCAGGTGATCGGCTCGGTCATCGATCCCTGCGCGGCCGCAACTGCGACCGAGATCAGCGAGCCGGCGATGATGGCCATGATCAGATATTGGATGCGGAAGGCGAAACTGGCTGAGATGTAGGCGATCAGGAAGACCAGACCAAACGCCGCCAGGTCGACCACCAGCGCCGGGTGGTCGGGGAAGATCCATTGCCAACCGTCGCGGAAGCCGAACACGTACATGGCGACCACCAGCGCCTGAGAGAGAAAGAGGGGGAGTCCGATGGCACCTCCTACTTCCAGTCCCAGCGACTGGCTGATGATCGAATAGGCCCCGCCGGCCCCGATCCGGATGTTGGTCGTGATGGAGGAGAGCGACCACCCGGTGGCGAAGGTGATGGCCGCCGCGAGTCCGATGATCACCCAGGCTCCGCCCAGACCGGCGTTGCCCACCACCCAGCCTTCCCGCAGGTACATGATCACGCCGAGGATCGTGAGGACGGTCGGGGTGAAGACACCCTCGAAGGCCCCGAACTTGCGCGCTCGGGAAGGAGCCGGGATGGGGGCGATCTCCTCCACGCCAGATCTCCTCGTGAGAAGCCCGGAGGGTGACGAGAGCCAACCGGAGAGGCCTCCCCGGTGGATCCTGCTCGGCGCCCCCCAGGCACCCTACCCTTCCCCATTCGCCGGGATGACTCGGTCAGGAGTCGGAGCCCGCCCGTCGCCGGATCGAACGGCCACCCGTCGAGGTCGGCAACGGATCCTGGATGGTAGCCACGCCGGGGCTGGGCGGCTGCGAGATTCGAGTTCTGATCGGCACGTAGAGCCGCGCGATGCCAGGTTCAAAGATCGGCGATCGCCCCAAACAGCACCCGACCGGCCCTGACTCCCAACTCATGACGGCTTCGAGCCCCTTGGCTCCATCGTCCGGAGTAGCTTCGAGCTGCTACCGAGCGTTGAAGGCTCGCTCGAGGGCCGCCAGCGCGAAACCGCGCCTTGCCATGTGCAACTGCGCTCGTGCCCAAACCAGCGGCGCCGAACAAGCATTTCTCGTGATCGGCGCAGGGGATTCATTGACCTCGGAGGTGTCTGATGGCTGAGGTGACACGGATCGGACCCGATCAGCTCTCGGAGGCGGCCGCGACGCCGGGAATGCGGCGATGGCAGGCTGCAGCCGGCCCCAGTTTCTGGTCGGGCATCGTCGAAACCCACCCGGATCTGGCATCCGGGTGGCACCACCACGGCGACTACCACACGCTCGTCTACCTCTTGGCAGGACGCATGCGGATCGAGTGGGGGGAGGGGGGCGGAACGGCGACCGAGGCCGGCCGGGGGGACTTCCTCTTGATCCCGCCCCACACCATCCATCGGGAGGTGAACCCGGATCCGCAGGAAGCCCAGGCCATCGTGGTTCGTATCGGTGAGGGCGAGCCGGTCTTCAACGTTGCGGAACCCGAACCGGGGGAATGACGTGCGCGAGGAGAACGCGGCGTTGATGGCGGCCTACCGTCTGGCATGGGTGCGTAACAACTGGGACGAGGCCACGTCGATGTGGTCGGAGGACGTCGTCCATCACGTTCCCGGCCGCCACCGGCTGGCCGGCAGTTTCCGTGGCAAACAGGCGTTCTTGGATCACTACGGGCAGGTGTTCGAACAGTTGGAAGGCACGATCGAAGTGGTCGACTTCCATGACGTGCTCACTTCGGACGAGCACGCGGTCACACTCGTGCGCGAACGGGCAGTGCGGGGCGAACGGACCCTCGAATTCGATCGGGTGGTGGTGTACCACCTCGAGGAGGGTCGTATCGTCGAAACCTGGTCGTACGACTTCGACCCCTACGCCCTCGACGCGTTCTGGACCTGATCACAACGATTCTCGAATCGAGGATCGGTGGAGGGCTGGGCGGCGGCGCCGGTCCGGTGGTCTCCTCGAGGCGTCAGTCCGGGGTCGACGCGGGCAGACGCTGGGTGAGGCGGGTGGAGGCTCGGTGGCTGTGAGGCCACATGCCGGCTGCAGGCCTCACGTATTCGCTTCCCACGGAGCCGGGGGAGCGAGGCCGAGCTGGCGCATCATGCCGAGCATGTCCAGCACGCCCCAGTGTTCGGCGATCCGCCCATCCTCGCTGAAGCGGCAGACGTCGGCGTTGGCGATCTCGAAGGGCTTGCCGGTGGGTGGGATGCCCATGAAGTCGCCGAGGTGGGTACCGGTGATGGTGTTGTAGGAGATGACGAAGTCTCCCTCGGCGACCATGACATCACTGACGAAACGTGCGTCCGGGAAGGCCCGGTGAAACTCGGCGAAGAACAGTTTGAAGCCCTGCCGGCCGCGCCTCATCTGAGGGGGCAGGTTGGGATCGTGGTCGGGGCGGTCCTCGGTGATCAGCGCGTCGGCGGCGTCGAGCGTCCTTCCGTTGACGACTTCGTCGTAGAGACGCCGGAGGGTTACCTTGTTCCGACCCGGGCCGGACATCCTCGCTCCTTTCAACTCTTGGCACAGTACGGCTCGCGTTGCGGGCCCTGCAATGAGTGATCGGGGCAGAATCTTGTCCAAACGGATCAAAGCCGATGCCCACGTGAGCGTTGCGGTACGGTAGAAGGATGGATGTCCTCGCCGACGTCCTCGAGTCGACGCGGACCAGAGGCACGATCTTCGCCCGAGCGATGATGGGTGCCCCTTGGGCATTGCGGTGCGAAGAGGTGCCCATGGCCGCGTTCCACATCGTGGACGATGGCACCTGTTCCATCCTCCTCGATGGCGAGGTGGATCCGGTGATGCTCGGAGTTGGCGATGTCGCGTTGATCAGTCGAGGAGAGGGGCACCTCGTCTTCGGCGACGAAGGCGCTTCCGCCACGCCGCTGGCCGACCTGATCGGTCAACTCCAGGAAGGCGACCTGGGGGACGTCCATGCTGGGGGGTCCCTTCCGGGTACGACCCTGATCTGCGGCGGATACGTCTACGACCACGACGGTCCGCACCCACTGTTCGCCGGGTTGCCACGGTTGCTCCATCTTCCGGCCCGCGAGATCTCCGCTGACCTCCGAACCGTGATCGACCTGACACGGGCCGAGTTTCGCCAGCTACGAGCGGGATCGAAGGCAATCGTCGTCGGCCTGCTCGACGTGATGCTCACCCATCTCGTCCGGCGCTGGCTGGAGACGCCCGAGGGCGGGAAAGCCGGGTGGCTAGGGGCGCTGAATGATTCGCTGGTAGCGGCGGCGCTTTCGACCATCCACCAGGATGTGGCGCAGGTGCGAACGGTTCCCGAGCTGGCCGCCAAGGTGGGCTCGTCGCCTTCGACGTTGAAACGACGGTTCTCTGAACTGGTCGGAGAGAGCCCCGGCAGATACATGAGGCGGCTGCGGCTCGACACGGCTGCCAGGATGCTGCGAACGACCGAAGTCTCGGTAGGTGTCATCGCTCATCGGGTGGGTTACACCAGCGAGTACGCATTCAATCGAGCTTTTTCCCGGTCCTACCGGCTACCGCCCGGCCGTTACCGAGCCACCCATCGATCGCGTGAGCGGCCAGAGCGAGCACGACTCCAGGGATGACCAGAGGGGGGCGAGACGGCCTGTCTCGTCCAATGTCCCGACCGGCCCAGGCGTCGGTGGCGCCGTCCACGAGCCCAGATCAGCCGAACTCGAAGAACGACTCGGTGAGCCAGCTCCGCACCTGGTCGTCGACCTCGGCGGGACTGGTCAGGTTGACCACGTGGATCCAGCGGCGCCCGCTGGCGACGGGCTTGCGGGCGATGCGGCGGTGCTCGATCCTTCGTTGCAGGGGGAACGACAGGGCGACCCAGCGGGTCTTGGGGCGCAGCTCCACAAACCCTCCGGATGACTTGATGAAGATACCGACCGAGACCGGCTCGACGTGCATGGGTCCAAGCGTCTCCAGATGGGCGAGGACCGACTCGAAGATCGGACGCTCCCAGGAGGGGCCGGTCGAGAAGTATTCGGCCAGGGTCATCGCCGACGCGCACTCGTGGCTCTGGCCACTCCGGGCGAAGAGGCGGGAACATCGCTCACATCTCCACACGATCCAAATGGTGGCAGCCGTGGCCGGTCATGTCACCGGGCCCCGGGGGAGCGGGGGGAGGGATGGCCGGCCGGCTAGGTTCCTCCGCTCGCCGTAGCCCGGGGCCCGCCCGGTCCACCACACATCCCGACCGCTAGGCGCCCAGCTCCTCCAGGCGGGCCGTCACCAACTTCTGCAGCAACGAGTGGGGGAGCGGGGTATCGACCGGGAAGCGCAGGGTGCCTTTCGCCCACTCGTACCCGGCCAGCTCCAGCTCGAGCCGGGCCAGCACCCGCCGCGAGTGGGGGAAGTAGCTGCAGTGGTTCTTGAAGTAGGCGTAGCCGGCCACGGCTCGGCCGCC
>JBFGJL010000006.1:0-14859 GCA_041577235.1 Acidimicrobiia bacterium
CGGCCTGATCGGCGGAGCGGTGTCGACCACCGTGTTCATGGGCCTGGCGGCGCTGGTCTGTGCCGGCCAGGTCACCGGAGACGTCCTCCTCAACTCCGCCGCCGGCATCGGCCGGGCCCTCGATCAGTCCGCCTCCGTCGAGGACGATCTGGAGTCAGAGGACTTCGGCGACGACGACATCGAAGACGGGGTCGGAGAGGAGGACTCGGCTCAGGCCGACGTCGAGGAGGTGGCCGAGCCGGTCGGCGAGACCGAGTGACCGCTCCTCTTCGGTACTGGAGGTCTCAGGACAGGTCGAACACCACCGTCTGCAGGTCGGTGAACTCCTCGATCCGGCCCCGGCCCCATCCCGTGTCGGTTCCGGCCGCGCCCCCGAACGGTTGGAACGTCTCCCAGAAGTCGGTGGAGTCGTTGACCACCACCGTCCCCGAGCGGATCCGGTCGGCGTACCAGAAGGCCTTGCTCAGGCTCTGGGTGAAGACGGCCGCCTGCAGGCCGAGCCGGCTGCGATTGGCGATGGCCACCGCTTCCTCGTCGTCGTCGGCGCCGATGATCGGAACGACCGGCCCGAACGACTCCTCCTGGGAGAGCAGGCTCTCCTCGGGGACCCGATCCACCACCGTGAACTGGTAGTAGAGGTCGGTGGGGAATCCGTCGGCCCGCCCCCCACCCAGTAGCACCTCCGCTCCCCGCCGGCGCACGTCCTCCAGGTGGCGGTCCATCTTCTCGGCGGTGGGCTGGTTGTTGAGCGGTCCCATGTTGGTGGCGTCGTCGAACGGATCCCCGAGCCGCACTTCTTCCGCCGCCTTGAGGGTGGACTCGACGAACTGATCGTGAACCTCGTCCAGCACGATCACCCGCTCGGTGGCACAACACACCTGCCCGGCGTTGTAGTAGGCGCCGTAGACCGCCGCCGCCGCGGCCGCCGGGACGACCGCGTCCCCGGTCACGATCAGGGGCCCGTTGCCCGACATCTCCATGATGGAGCGCTTGATCCCCATGCGGGAGATGATCTTGCGGCCGGTGGCCGACGAGCCGGTGAATCCGACGGCGTCGATCCCGGGGTGGGTGACGAGGCGATCGCCGATGTCGGCTCCCCCCGGGATGACCGAGATGGCGCCGCTGGGCACACCGGCCTCATCGAACGCCTCGGCCAGCTTCAAGAGGGCCCAGGAGGTGAACTCGGGCGGCTTCACGATGAGGGCGTTGCCGGTGGCCAACCCCGGCCCGACATACTCGAGCGGGATGGTCACCGGGAAGTTCCAGGGGGTGATCGCCGCCCACACCCCCACCGGGCGGCGGAACGTGAACATTCGCTTGTTGCGGTCGGAGGTCGGGATCACCTCTCCTGAGAGACGCTTCACGTCCTCGGCGGCGTTGTAGAAGTACTGGTTGGCCTCAGCGATGTCGTCCAACGACTCCGCCCGGTAGGGCTTGCCCTGCTCCAGCGTCTGGATCCGGGCGATCTCCTCCACCATCGGCTCGATGGCGGCGGCGATGCGGAGACAGAGGTCGGCCCGCTCGAACGCCGACCAATGACGCATCTCCTCCGCGGCAGCTTGGGCCGCGGTCACCGCCCGGTCGATGTCCGCCGAGGAGGCGATCGGAACGTTGGCGATGTGCTCCCCGCTGCCGGGACTGCGGAGCTCATGGACCGAGTCGCCGGTGCCTTCGGTCCATTCCCCCCCGATGTACAGCTGGAGATCCTGCGCCACCATCACCACCTCGCTGGTCGATGCGCCGAGGTTACCTGCCGGCGTGGGCGGCTCGGCCCCTGCGGCCACCCTCCTCTACCCTGGCCGGATGGCAGATACCTCCACCTACGACCGCATCCTCCGTCTCCGGGCCATCCGCAGCTACCGGCCCGAGCCGCTCTCCGAGGAAGACCTGACCCGCATCCTCGAAAGCGCCCGCTGGACCGGGTCGTCGAAGAACCGTCAGGCCTGGTCGTTCGTGGTCGTGCGCGACCCCGAACAGCGGGCCCGCCTGGCCGAATGCGGGGACTTCACCGATCCGGTGCGGGCGGCTCCGGTGACGCTGGCGATCGTCGAGGAGCCGGGCGGCAACCACTTCGACACCGGTCGGGTTGCCCAGAACGTCATGCTGGCGGCGGATGCCCTCGGGGTGGCTTCGTGCCCGGTGACGCTGCACCGCTCGGCCGACGCCGCTCGGGTTCTGGAGCTTCCCGACGGGCGAACGGTGAGGTGGGCAGTGACCCTCGGCTATCCGGCGCCTGAGGCCGCTCCGGCCCGGTTCGGGGGCCGCAAACCGCTGGAGCGCCTGGTGCACTGGGACCGGTACGGTTCGGTCTAACCGCCGGCCGGGAGGAGGTCCTCGGCGCGTTCGAGCGCCGAGGCGATGGCCGATCGGATCATCATGGGGGTGGCGGGGATGTGGTCCAGCTCCACCCCGAGCGGGGCGAGGGCGTCGTTGAGGGCATTGATCACCGCCGCCGGGGCGCCGATGGTGCCGCCTTCCCCCATGCCCTTGGCACCGGTCTCGCTGTGGCGCGAGGGGGTCTCGAGATGGAGAACCTCGATGTGGGGGATCTCCAGTGCCGTAGGGACCAGGTAGCTGCCCAGGTTGGTCGTCAAAGGTTGGGCATCTTCGTCGAACTGGAGCTGCTCGTAGAGAGCGGCAGCGATCCCTTGGGCGACTCCACCCCGGACCTGCCCCTCGACGATCATCGGGTTGATCATCACCCCGCAATCCTCGACCACGACGTAGCGGACGATCTCGACGTCTCCGGTCTCCGGGTCCACCTCCAACTCGACCGCGTGGGTGGCGTTCGAGAACATGCCGGGAGGGTCGGCGCTGGCCCTCTCTTCGAGATCGGCGTGCTCGTCCGCCGGGAGGCGGTGGGAGGCCAGGTAGGCGGTGCGGGCCACCTCGGCCAGGTCGATCCCGGCGTCGGGCTGGCCCCGCACAGTGATCCGGCCGCCGCCCAGGTCGAGATCCTCCGGAGCAGCCTCGAGCAGATGGGCGGCGATGCGCTTGATCCTGGTCGCCAGGGTCGCCGCCGCCCGGTCGGCGGCGTCCCCCGAGAGGACGATCGAACGGGAGGCGAAGGTTCCCCAGCCATAGGGGACGGCATCGGTGTCGCCCTGGACCACCCGCACCCAGGCCGGCTCCACCCCGAAGCGGTCGGCCACGATCTGGGCGATCGTCGTGGCGTGTCCCTGCCCGTGTGAGGAGGTGCCCAGCGCCACGGTCAACCGGCCGGACGGATCCATCCTCACCCGCGCCAGTTCGTAACCGGGGGTGATGCCCATCAGACGCTGGGCGAACACGGGAGTGCCGTAGGCGCTTCGCTCCGAGAAGCAGGCGAAGCCCAGGCCTCGCAGCCGGCCCCGTCGTCGAGCCGCCTCACGTCGCTGCGGCAGCCCGGTCGCCTCGGCGGCGGTGGCGGCCAGCTCCAGAGACTCCCGGTAGCTGCCTTCGTCGTACAGGATCCCGGTGATGCCCTCGTAGGGAAACTGATCGTGCTGGATCAGGTTGCGGCGCCGGATCTCGACCGGATCCAGTCCCAGACGACGGGCCGCTTTGTCCATCAGGCGCTCCATCACGAAGGTGATCTGGGGCCGGGAGACCCCCCGGTAGGGCGCCATCGGGGCCTTGTTGGTGGCGACGCCGCGGGTGCGGGCCCGGTAGTGGCGGAGGCGGTAGGGGCCCGGCATCTCCCCGGCGGCCATCAACGGCTCGACCCCGCAGGTGAAGGGGTAGCAGTTGTACGCCCCGACGTCGCAGAGGATGTCCGCTTCCAGCGCCAGGAGCACACCTTCCCGGTCGAACCCGGCCCTGATGTCGTACCGCTGCTCATGGCCGTGGAAACTGGCGGTCAGGTTCTCCCGTCTGCCTTCGACCCACTTCGCCGGCCGCCGCAACCGCCGGGCAGCCAGCGCCACCAGGATCTCCTCCCGCCCTACGACGCACTTGAGCCCGAAGCCTCCCCCGACATCGGGGGCGATCACTCGTACCCGGTTCTCGTCCAGGCCGAGCTGTTCGGCGACGGCGGTGCGGAGGATGTGGGGCACCTGGGTCGAGGCGTGGAGGATGAGGCGGCCCTCGCGGGCGTCCCATTCGGCCAGGGCCGCTCGGGTCTCGAGCGGGCTCGCCGTCACCCGACCGGAGGTGAACCGCTCCTCGATCACCAGATCGGCGTCTGCCATCACCTCGTCCAACGCCTCGTCATCGAACATCACCAGGTCCAGCAGGACGTTGGGTTGGCCGGGATGGACCGCCGGACCGGCAGGATCGAGGGAGACCTCAAGCGAGGGCACCGCCGCCACCGGCTCGTAGTCGACCCAGACCAGTTCGGCCGCGTCGACCGCGGCCTGACGGGAGGTGGCCACGACCATCGCCACCGCTTCCCCGGCGTGGTGGACGGTCCCGGTAGCCAGCAGCCGCATGGTCGTCGCCTGAAACTCGGGTCTCAGCAGCACCGGCCGCAGCCCCGGCGCGTCCAAGTCGGCGCCGGTCATCACACTCACCACCCCCGCCGCCGTCCTGGCTTCGGTGGCGTCGATCGCCTCCACCCGCGCCGCCGCCAGCGGAGAGCGTACGAAGACGACATGCAGGAGGTCGGCCCTGACCAGGTCGTCCACGTAGGACGTGGCCCCGGTCAGGAAATGGGGGTCCTCCATCCGAGCCACCGGGCGTCCAACCCAGCGGCCCCCGCCGAGCATCTGGTCGCCGACGGACACCGTCAAGGGCGACCCCTCCGGCGGGAGGGGACCGAAGCGTCCCGGCCGCCGGACGGCGGATGAGCACAGCGCAACAGAAGGGACAACATCGACGACCTGAGCGCCATACTGGCACACCGCCCTCCGGGAACGACCTCATCCAGCTTCCCAACCGGCGTGTAGGCTCGGCCGGGCCCTGGTCGAGCGAGGTGGCGGCACGTGGCGGGACTCCGGTTCGGACTTCGCATTCCCTCCTACGCCTGGCCCTCCCTCTCCTATGCCGATACCCGCCGGCTGCTCGTCGACTATTGCCGGCGGGTCGACCAGTTGCCGTTCGAGGACCTGTGGGTCATCGATCATCTGCTCGTCTCCCGGGGGGTGTACGGCGTCTCCTGGCTGGAGGCGATGACCACCCTGGCGGCGGCGTCCGGCGTCACCGAGCGGGTGGGCCTGGGCACCGCCGCGCTGGTGCTTCCCCTTCGCCATCCGGTGATCCTCGCCAAGGAGATCGCCTCTCTTCACCTGATGTCCGGTGGTCGATTTCGCTTCGGGGTGGCGGTCGGATGGGATCCCGCCGAGTTCGACGCAGTGGGGGTGCCGCTGCGGGAGCGGGGCCGGCGAACCGACGAGGCGCTCGACCTCATCCGACAGCTGCTGTCGGGCAAGGAGACCACCTTCCACGGCCGCTTCTGGCAGGTGGACGATCTCACCATCCACCCCCAGGTGCCCGAGCCACCTCCGGTGTGGGTCGCCGGCGGCACCCTCACCCACGCTCCCGACACGCCCGACAAGCCCTACATCGCCGAAGGCGTGCTCAATCGAATCTTGTCGGCGGACGGGTGGATGGCTCGCTCGAGTGGCAGCGACCCGGGAGACGTGCAGCGGGACTGGAAAGTGGTCCGGGACCACCTGGTCCGGCACGGGCGCGATCCGGGCACACTGACGTTTGCCGCCACCCAGTTCCTTCACATCGTCGACGCCGGCTCACGTTCCCAAGCCCTCGCCGAGCAGATGCCGCGCTTCTTGGCGGTGATGGGTGGTGATCGCAGCGAGGAAGACCTGCGGGCCTCGTATCTGATGGGGACCATCGAGGACATGCAGGACACGGTCGACCAGCTGGGCAAGGCCGGGCTCCAGTACCTCGTGCTCACTCCGCTGGTCGACGATCCCGCCCAGCTCGACCTGATCGTCGAGCACCTGGTCGAGCCCTTCGGTTGAGAGGAGCAGCACTCATGGACATCCGCAAGGTGGTGACCTCGATCGACGAGACCCGCCGGGAAGCGGGCCAGCCGGTCGAGCCACCCGTCCGTCGGGTGATCACCGCCGCCGTCATCGCCAACCCGCTGGCCGGGCGGTACGAGGAAGACCTCTCGGCGCTGATGGATCACTCGATCGACGTCGGCGCCCTCTTGGCGAGCCTGGCGGTCGAGTCGCTGGGCGGCCCGGTCCACAGCTACGGAAAGGGCGGCATCGTCGGGATGGCAGGCGAGCTGGAGCACGTGGCCGCCTACCTCCATCCCAAGTTCGGCGCTCCGCTACGGGAGGCGGTCGGAGGCGGGACAGCCATCATTCCCTCGGCCAAGAAGCGGGGCGGGCCCGGGACGCCGCTCGACATCCCCCTCCACTACAAGGACGCCGCCTTCGTCCGCAGCCATTTCGACGCGGTGGAGCTGCGGGTGACCGACGCGCCCGCCGACGACGAGATCATCATCGCCGTTGCGGTCACCGACGGGGGGCGCCCGCTGCCGCGGGTGGGAGGGTTGACGGTCGATGAGATCGAGGGCACGGACGGACTCCGGTGAGGGTGCGATGACCGACCTCGCGATCTCCAACATCGGGACCATCGTCTCGGGCGATGTGGCCGCCCCCCTGTTGGAGGGAGACACGATCGTCGTCCGTAACGGAGCCATCGACTTCGTGGGCCCGGGTGTCGATGCCGACCTGGGCGGCATCGAGCGGGTGGTGGACGCCGGCGGTGCCACCGTCCTCCCCGGCTTGATCGACTCCCACGTGCATCCGGTGTTCGGCGACTTCACTCCGAGACAGCGAACCCTCGACTTCATCGACAGCTACCTGCATGGAGGCGTGACCTCCATGATCTCGGCCGGCGAGCCCCATCTTCCTGGCCGGCCCAAGGACCCGGTGGGCGTCAAGGCGCTGGCCGTGCTCGCCGCCAAGACGTTCGACAACCTGCGGCCGTCAGGGGTGAAGGTCCACGCCGGAGCCTTGCTGCTGGAGAAGGGTCTGACCGAGGCCGACTTCGTGGAACTGGCCAGGGCCGGCGTCCGCCTGGTGGGGGAGATCGGGATCTCGGGAGTGCACGACCCCAACGAGGCCGAACCGATGGTGCGGTGGGCCCAGGCCAACGGTATGAAGGTCATCGTCCACACCGGCGGCGCCTCCATCCCCGGGAGCGGCGTCATCGGGGCGGACATGGTGCTGGCGCTCCGTCCCGACGTGGCGGCCCACGTGAACGGCGGCCCGACGGCGCCGCCGCTGACCGACGTGGCCCGCATCCTCGACGAGTCGGAGGCGGCGATCGAGGTCGTCCACAACGGCAACGTGCAGGCGGCGGGGGCGGTGGCCGCCCTGGCGGCCGAACGGGGCATGATCGGCCGGCTGCTGGTGGGCACCGACTCCCCTTCGGGCACCGGGGTGGTCCCGCTCGGAGTGCTGCGGGTCATATCGTGGCTGTCGGCGCTGGGCGGAATCGATCCGGAGCTGGCCGTGGCCTGCGCCACCGGTAACACCGCTCGGGTGTTCGGACTCGACGGCGGCCGCATCGCGCCGGGCCTGGCCGGCGACCTGGTGATCGCCGACGCCCCGCTCGGCTCGCAGGCCGACGACGCGTTGGGTGCTCTGGCGCTGGCCGACACACCGGCGGTGGTGGTGGTGATCATCGATGGGGTGGTGAGAGTGGTGAAGAGCCGCAACACCCCGCCCCCGGTCCGGGCGGTGACCGTTCCCTTCATGGCGAGTGACGGAGGGCATTGAGGTGATGGGAGGCACGCCGTGAGCCGCACACTGGAGAACCTCGTGGGGGGAACGTGGCAGGGGGTGGCGGGCCCCGTCTCCGAGGTTCGCGACCCGGGCAACGGAGAGGTCCTGGCCCACCACCCCTCCTCGTCTCCGGCCGACGTCGACCAGGTGGTGGCGGCGGCCCGCTCGGCATTCCCCGCCTGGAAGGCCACGCCGGTGCCAGAGCGGGCGCGAACGCTCTTCCGCTACCACCGCGCTCTGACCGACGCCGAGTCGGAACTGGCCGAGCTGATCGTGCGGGAGAACGGCAAGACCCTGCCCGAGGCCAGAGGGGAGCTGCTGCGAGCGTTCCAGTACGTCGAGCACGCCTGCGCGGTCCCGGAGCTGCAGAAAGGAGCCTTCACCGAGAACGTCGGCACCGGGGTGGACTCGCAGTTCGTGCGGGAGCCGCTGGGCGTGTTCGCGGTGGTGGCCCCGTTCAACTTCCCGGCCATGATCCCGCTCTACTTCACGTGGGCGGTCGCCTGCGGGAACACGGTGGTCGTCAAGCCATCCGAGCTGTGTCCGCTCACCACCATCCGCATGGCCGAGCTGGCATCCGAGGCCGGGTTTCCGGACGGGGTGGTCAACGTCGTGCTGGGAGGGGCGGAAGTGGTGGGGGCACTGGCCGAGCACCCCGACGTCGTCGGCATGTCCTTCGTCGGGTCGTCGGCGATCGCCGAGGCGGTCTACAAGTTGGTGACCGGCCAGGGCAAACGAGCCCAATGCCAGGGAGGCGCCAAGAACCATCTGGTGGTGGCCGGGGACGCCCAACTCGACCGCTGTCTGCCCAATCTGGTGAACTCCATGCTGGGCAACGCCTCCCAGCGCTGTTTCGCCGGATCGAACGTGCTGGTGGAGAGCCGGGTCTACGACGACTTCCTCGCCCGCTTTCTGGAGGCGGCTGCCGCCATCCGCGTGGGGTACGGGCTCGACCCAGAGGTGACGATGGGACCCGTCATCACCTCCCGGGCGCTCGAAGGTATGCACCGTGCGGTCGAGGCGGCCGAGTCCGCCGGTGCCACCGTCCTGCTGGACGGACGCCAGGTCCAGGTCGATGGCTATCCCGACGGCCACTATCTGGGTCCGACCATCCTGGCGGCGGAGCCGGGCATGGCCATCTTCGACGACGAGCTGTTCGGGCCGGTGCGATGCGTGAAGCGGGTGGAGAGCGTGGCGGAGGCCCTGGACATCATCAACCGGAGCCGCTACGGACACACCGCCGCCATCTACACCGCCGACGGTCACACCGCCCGGGATTTTGCCCGCCAGGCCGACGTCGGGCAGGTGGGCATCAACGTCGGGACTCCGGCCCCGATCGCCTTCTACCCGGTGGGAGGGAGGCGGACCTCGTTCTACGGGTCCCATCGGGGCCGGGCCAACGACGCCGTCGACTTCTACACCGACAAGAAGGTGATCGTATCGACCTGGTTCGCGACGTGATCGCCGGGTCAAGAGGGCCCGGCCGGACACTGCCGACTCGAGGAGGGAGCGAGCATGCTGACGAGACGTGAGTTCGTACGGAGGGTGGGCCTGGCCGGCGGGGCGATGTTGGCCGGTCCGTCACTCTTGGCTGCCTGCGGTGACGGAGGTGGGACCTCCGGCGAGGCGATCAAGATCGGCATCATCGCCGACCTCACCGGGCCCTTCACCACCTACGGGACCAGCCTCAACCGGTCGGCGCTGCTGGCCGTGAAGGAGATCAACGAGGCCGGCGGCATCATGGGCCGGCCCATCGAAACCATCACCGAAGACATCCAGACCGACGTTCAGGTGACGGTCGACAAAGCCACCAAGCTGGTCGAGAGCGACCAGGTGGACCTGGTGATGGGGCCGATCGGTTCCGACGCCAACGACGCCGCCACCAAGGTGGTGGTCGAGGACAACGGCAAGCTGCTGTTCTACACGGAGACCTATGAGGGCGGGAAGTGCTTCCCGACCTACTTCTCGTTCGGAGGGGTGCCGGCGGCCCAGATCCGGCCGTTCATCCCGTTCCTCCAGAACGAGTTCGGGCCTCGGGTCGTCCTGTTCGGCGCCGACTACGTCTGGCCCCGGCGGAGCTTCGACGTGGCCCGGCCCATCATCGCCGAGAATGGAGGCGAGCTGGCCGGCGAGTTGTACCTGCCGCTGGTGGCGGAGGATTTCACCGAGCTGGTGCAGCTGGTGCGCGACACCGGGCCCGACTACATCTTCTCGCTCTATCCGGCGGTGTGGGGCGCGGCCCTGAAGGCGCTGGACGACGCCGGCCTGCTGGCCGACCTGGGGGTGGGAAACATCTTCGTCGGCGATCCCGATCTGCCGGCTCTGGGCGAGCTGGCCGACGGCATGTACACCACCCTGCCCTATTTCACGGTGGTGGACGCCCCCAACAACGCCGAGTTCCTGGCTGCTTTCCAGGCGGAGTACGGCGCCGACCAGATCCCCTCGGGAGGGGAGGGACCGCCCGCCTACAACGCCGTCTACCTCTACAAGCAGGCCGTCGAGCAGGCGGGGTCGACCGACCCGGCGGCGGTGGCGGAGGCGATGGTGGGGCAGACCTTCGAAGGTCCCACCGGGCGGGTGGAGATGATGCCCTCCCATCACCTCAAGCAGACCATCAACCTGGTGAGAGCCGAGGGTGGGACCTACACGCTGGTCGACTCGTTCCCGGACCAGGACCCTGAGGAGGCATGCAGCCTCTGACCCGACGGCGGCGAGCCCGTGCCGACAGGCGGGCACGGGTCTCGCCGTTGCGCGGCCGCCGCGCCTGGGTGGAAGGGGCGCTGCTGGCGACGGCGGTGGCGATACCGCTCGTCACCCGGGACGGCTTCCTGGCCGATCGGCTCGGGAAGTTCTTCTTGTTTGCGGTCTTCGCCATCTCGGTCGACCTGGTGTGGGGCTACGGCGGGATGTTCACCTTCGGCCATGCCGCCTTCTTCGGATGGGCCGGGTATGTGGTGGGGATCGCCACCACCCGTGACTACGGCCCCCTGCCGGTGGGCTTGTGGGTGGCGGTGCCGCTGGCGGTCGCCCTGTCGGCCCTGCTGGCCCTGGCCATCGGCTACTTCGTCTTCTCGGGCCGACTCGCCTTGCGGGGAGTCGATTTCGCCGTCGTCACCCTCGCCATCTCCTTCCTGTCGGAGCGGCTGGCCGATGCCGGCGGACAGGTGACGGGTGGCCAGAACGGCATCCTGATGAACGTCCGGCTGGAGACGCCCTGGTTCGGGTTCCACAAGAACTTCGGCTTCTACGTGTTCGCCCTCGCCCTGTTGATTGGTGCCTACCTGTTCTCCCGCTGGTTCGTCGGCACCCGAACGGGGCTGATCCTGCGGGGCATCCGTCAGAACGAGGACCGGGAGGCCCTGTTGGGCTACGACGTGTCGAGGGTGAAGCGGGGGGTGTTCGTCCTCTCCGGGGCTATGGCCGGTCTGGCCGGAGCCCTCTTCTACGTCCACGACGGAATCGTCTCCCCCGGAGCGGTGGGAGTCCAGCTCTCCACCTTGGTGCTGTTGTGGGTGGTGCTGGGGGGGCGGGGGACCCTGCTGGGTCCGGTGGTGGGCGCGGTGGCGCTGCCTTACCTGACGGCCCGGCTGTCCGGCACCCTGCTCGACACCTGGCTGGTAGTGGTGGGAGTGCTGCTGGTGGCCGTCATCGTCCTCCTGCCGGCGGGCATCTTCGGGTACCTGACCCGAGAGGACGAGGGGTGACCATGGTGGCCGACGAACCGGTCTTGGTGGTGAGGGGCCTGGTCAAGGCCTTCGCCACCTATCGGGCGGTCGACGGGGTCGATCTGGAGCTGCCCCGAGGAGAGATGCTGGGCCTGATCGGAGCCAACGGGGCCGGCAAGTCGACGTTGCTGCACCTGATCTACGGCCGCGAGACCGCCGACGCCGGAGAGATCGTCTTCGACGGCCGCAGGGTGGGCGGGCTGCCCGCCTTCCGGCGGGCCCGGCTGGGGATGGCTCTGAAATTCCAGGTCACCAGCGTCTTCGACGATCTGACGGTGGAGGAGAACCTCTACCTGGGGGCCCTGCCCAAGCATCAGCGGGACGGAGACGCCCGCCCGGAGGTCGATCGGGTGCTCGACCTCATCGAGCTGACCGAGCAGCGGCGACGGCGGGCGGGGATCCTCGGGCATGGCGAGAAGCAATGGCTCGAGATCGGGATGGTCTTGCTCACCCGACCTCGGCTCCTCTTGCTCGACGAGCCGACCTCGGGCATGACCCAGGCCGAGAGCCGGAGGACCGCCGACCTGCTCCACCAGCTGCGGAGCACCGGGGACATCGAGGCCGCCATCGTGGTGGAGCACGACATGGAGTTCATCCGTCTGGTGAGCGATCGGGTGGTGGTACTGCATCGGGGGGAGGTACTCGCCAGAGGATCGATCGCCGAGGTGCAGGCCAACCCCCACGTGCAGGCCGCCTACCTGGGGCGGCTGGGATGAGCGCCGTGTTGTCGATCGAAGGGCTGGTGTCCGGATACGGACGCAGCCGGGTCCTGCACGGAGTCGACCTCGAGGTGCGTGCGGGGGAGGTGGTGTGCGTGATGGGCCGGAACGGCGTCGGCAAGACCACGCTGCTCCGCACCGTCATGGGAATTCTCCCTGCCACCGCCGGCCGTATCGACTGGGATGGCCGCGACATCGGCGGGTGGAAGCCTTACCGGATTCACCGGGCCGGCTTGGCATGGGTACCGCAGGACGAGGCCGTGTATCCGGGTTTGACCGTCGCCGAGCACCTGACGCTGGCCGGGGGTGACGGCCGAGCGCTCGGGCGGGCCTTCGACTTGTTCCCGGCGTTGGAGGAACGGATCGAGCAGGCGGCCCACACCCTGTCGGGTGGAGAGCGGAAGATGCTGAGCATCGCCCAGGCGCTGGTCTCCGAGCCCCGGATGCTGTTGCTCGACGAACCGACCGAGGGAGTCGCCCCCTCCGTCGTCCAGATGCTGATCCCCGCCCTGGCCCGGGTGGCGCACTCCTGCTCGCTGCTGCTGGTGGAGCAGAACGTGGACACGGCGCTGGCCCTGGGAGGGCGGGCCTACGTGCTGGAGAAGGGAGCGGTGATCGAAGAGGGAGACATTCGCGTCTTGCACGACGAGGGGATCCTCCATCAGAGGCTGGGCTTGTGAGCGGCTCCCTCACCGACCTGTTCAGCGTCGTGGCGTTGATGGGGGTGTTCGTCTTGATCGCCCTCGGACTCCATTTCACCTTCGGCATGCTCAACCTGGTGAACCTCGTGCACGGAGAGTTCCTGCTGATCGGGGCCTACACGGCCTACTCGATCGAGCGGGCCACCGGGAACGTGGTGCTGGGGATGGCGCTGGCGCCGGTGGTGGCGGGGGCGGTGGCGCTGCCCATGGAGCGGGGGCTGCTCCGCTTCCTGTACGAACGTCCCCTCGATTCACTGCTGGCCACCTTCGGGCTGGCCGTGATCATCCGGCAGACGGTGCAGCTGGCCTATTCGGCGGTGCCGCGTTCGGTGTCCGATCCGCTGCGAGGCTCGTTCCAGGTGCTGGGGGTCAACGTGCCCCGCTGGAGACTGGTGATCGTGGTGGCGGTCCTGCTGCTCATCCTCGGTATGTGGCTGCTGCTCAACCGAACCCCGTTCGGACTGCGGGCCCGCGCCACCGTTCGCAATCCCACGCTGGCCGCCACCATGGGGATCGACATCGGCTGGATGCGCGCCTGGATGTTCGTGATGGGGTCCGCCATCGCCGGTCTGGCCGGCTCGCTGCTCGCTCCCATCAACACGCTCGATCCCCAGTTCGGCCTGCTGTTCCTGGTCAACTCGTTTCTGGTCGTCATCTTGGGGGGCCAGGGGTCGCTGGCAGGGCTGGTGGTGGCGGGGATGGTGCTGGGAGGATCGCTGTCGCTGCTCCAGTTCGTCATCCCGACCGTGTTCGCCCAGATCGTGGTGTTGGTCATCGCCGTGCTCGGCGTACGGGTGCGGCCGCTGCTGGTGGCGAGACGGGCGGCCTGACTCAGAGGGGCGCCACCGCCGGCAACCCCAGGCGCAACCAGATCGCCTGACCGGCCGCCAGCACCGCCGACTCGGCGAACGCCGGTCCGATCACCTGCACGCCGACCGGGAGCCCGTCCTCGAAACCGGCGGGAAGGGCGAGAGCGGGCAGTCCCGTCAGGTTGGAGACCGCCGTGTTCCGGCACATGGCACGGTCGGTCTGCTCCCGGCGTCCCCCGATCTTCACCTGATCCGCGCCGGCGTCCGGGGCCGGGCAGGGCATGCCGGGCGCCACCAGCACGTCGTGGTCGGACAAGGCGTCATCGAAGCGGCGCCGATACCGTCGCATGGCCTCGAGAGCGTCCAGGTAGGCGGTGCCGGTGATGGTGAACCCGTCTTCGATCCGACTGCGCACCGACTCGGTGTAGAGGTCACGGTGCGCTTCGAGGAGGGGCCGGTGGTAGTGGGCCGCTTCCACGGCGATGATCGTGAAGTCGTGGTCGACCGCCTGGTCGTAGTCCTCGATCGTCACCTCGTCCACCTTCGCCCCCGCCTCCGCCAGTGCTGCCAAGACCGCCTGGGTTCCGGCCTCCACGCCCGGGGTCATGGGGCCGGTGTTGGTGATGAACCCGACCTTCCACCCGGTGATCGAAGGATCCACGGCAGGCGCTGCCGGCCGGCCCCGCCTGCGCCGAGAGGACGGATCCTGCCGGTCGTAGCCGGCCATTGCCTCCAACAACAACCCGGAGTCCCGGGGACTCCTCGCCATCGGGCCCACGTGGTCGAGGGTGGTGGACAGCGGTATCACACCTGCCTTCGACACCAAACCGGAGGTGGGCTTCAGGCCCACCACGCCGCACAGCCCGGACGGGATGCGGATCGACCCGGCCGTGTCGGTGCCCACCGCTGCCGGGGAGAAGGCGGCGGCCAGGGCGGCGGCGCTTCCACCCGACGACCCCCCCGGCAGCTTGGCGAGGTTCCAGGGGTTGCGCGTGGGTGGGGTGGCGGAGCCGTAGGCGAACTCATGGGTGTGGACCTTGCCGAGCAGGACCATCCCCGCCCTCCGGAGGCGCCGCCACACCGTCGCATCGACGGAGGGCACCCGGCCGGCCAACACCCGGCTGCTGGCGGTGGTCGCCACACCGGCGGTGTCGATCAGGTCCTTCAGGACCACCGGGACGCCCAGCAAGGGCCCCCGGTCGTTGCCGCCGGCCACCGCCGCC
>JBFGJL010000007.1:0-14328 GCA_041577235.1 Acidimicrobiia bacterium
ACCGGCTACTGGAGCTTCGTCCCCTGGGCGAAGATGCCGGATTCACGGGCGGTCCTCGAGCGAGGTCAGCCCTTCGAGCTACGGGTTTCCCAGCTGGGCGAGGTCGAGAAGGCCACCTACTTGGAAGACCCGTACGGCATCGTCTCGGAACTGGACCTGCCGATCATGGTTCGGGGCACCTGGCGAGGTTTGGTGGGTTTCGCCTACGCCGGCGAGGACAAGGACTGGGATCCCCAGGACGTGCAGCTGTTGGAGACCGCTGCCCAGATGATCGCCTCCTATTGGGATCGGCAGGAAGCATCGGACCAATTGGCCGACGCCCTGGCCCGCACCGACCATCGGCTGCGGTACGAGCACGCCCTCACCCGCTGTGCCCAGGCCCTGCTGATGAGCTCCGACGACACCGCCGTCGACGTGGCCCTCTCCGAACTGCTGCGGGCCACGGCCGCTTCGTACGGATTCGTCGACCGCCTGGAGGAAGATCCCGTCGCGGGGCCCACCCTGGTCAAGCAGCACACGGTGGCGGCGCCGGGATTGCGCATCGAGGACGACGACCGGGAGTTCTGGGCGCGAGTCCCCCTCTCCTGTATGCCCACCGCCGCCGACCGGCTCCTGCGAGGTCAGCCCTACCACCACAACCTTGACGAGCTGTCCGGCGAGGAACTCGGCTTCTACCTCTCGGCGCCTTACACCCCTCAATCCGACCTCAAGATCCCGGTCTTCGTCGGCGGCAAGCTGCTGGGCGTCATCGGGTTCTCGGACCAGGACGACGAGCGGAACTGGCACCGCGACGACATCCGGCTGCTGGAGACTGCCGCCCGCATGATCGGCGCCTACTGGGAGCGGGGCGACGCCCAGCGGCGGCTGGAAGAGCTGGTTCGCTCCAAGGACGAGTTCGTGGCTTCGGTCTCCCACGAGTTGCGCACGCCGCTGACGGCGGTGGTGGGCCTCGCCCAGGAGCTGCGTCACAGCCTGGCATCCTTCGCACCCGCCGAGATCGAGGAGTTCATCGGGCTCATCGCAGATCAGAGCACCGAGGTGGCCCACATCGTCCAGGATCTGTTGGTGGCGGCCAGGAGCGACATCGACAAGGTGACGGTGGTGCTGGAGCCGGTTGACGTGCGGGCGGCGATCACCGGGGTGCTGGCAGGACTACCCGAGTCGCAGGCGGCGGAGATCGAGGTGTCGGGCGAGGCCGACCTCAAAGCGATGGCCGACTCCTCCCGGGTCCGACAGATCATGCGGAATCTCGTCACCAACGCCGTCCGGTACGGGGGCGAGCGCAAGGAGATCACCATTGCCGCCGCCGGCGACCAGGTGGTGGTGGAGGTGACCGACGACGGAGCGGGGGTGCCGCTGGAGCACCGCGAGTCGATCTTCGAGGCCTACCACCGGGCCCACGATCGCAGCGGTCAGCCGGCGTCGGTGGGGCTGGGTCTCACCGTCAGCCGCCAGCTCGCCCGGTTGATGGAGGGTGACATCGAGTACGACCAGGCGGGTGGCCGCAGCATCTTCCGACTCACCCTCCCCGTCGCCTAGCTCCAGCTCCCCGGTCCCGGGCCGCCCGGCCGCGAGATGCCGGGCATTCGCAACACCCCTCGGTAACCTCGTCCGGCATGGTGTTGAGCGGCCCGGTGGCGGTGTTCGCCGTGCTCCTGATCGTGGCGGGCATGGCCAAGGCGTGGCGGCCGGCACCCACCACCGCCGCCCTGGCAGCGGCGGGGTTGCCGGCGGGCCGCCCCCTCGTGATCCTCCTCGGCCTGCTCGAGGTGGCGGTGGGGGCGGGCGTCCTGCTGGTCGCCACCACCCTGTGGCTGGCCGCCATGACCGGGCTCTATCTGGGTTTCGCCGCCTTCATCGTGGCCGCCCTCCGGGTCGGCGCCACCGGGTCGTGCGGATGCTTCGGGGGGAATGACACCCCGCCCTTGCTCGCCCACCTCGCTCTGAACCTGGCCGGTTCGACGACGGCCGCCCTCGCCTGGGCCGCAGGAGTGCCCTCGTTGGTGGACACCCTGGCCTCGCAGCCGGCCGGCGGGGCACCGTTCGTGGGCGTGACCGTCCTGGCGGTGGCCTCCGCCCTCCTGGTGATGACCGAGCTCCCCAAGACCATGGTGGCGGTACGGAGGCCGGGGCGATGAGCACGGCGCTGGTCGAGGCCGGCAGCCGGTTCCTGGCCACCAGGACCAGCCGGCGCGGCTTCCTCCGGCGCTCGGCCTTGGTGGGGTCGGCGCTGGTGGTGGCTCCGGTGGCCTACGCCCTTCGTCCCGGCACCGCCTACTCGGCGATCTGCACGTGCGCCGGAACCGCCTGTGGCTGCGGTGCCAAGTGCTGTGACGGCTACACCGAGTTCTGTTGCACCATCTCCGGTGTCAACGCCTGCCCGGCCGGGACGGTGGCGGCCGGATGGTGGAAGGCGGACGGCTCCGGGTTCTGCGAGGTCAACGGCTCGTCCGCCCCTCGCTACTACATCGACTGCAACGTCGAGACCTGCGGAGGTTGCGGATGCGGCTCGTCCGGAACCTGCGCGTCGGCCTGTGTCGATTGCCGGTGTGAGTGTGGCAACGACGACTGTGGCAATCGCAAGACCTGCTGTACCGCCTTCCGCTACGGACAGTGCAACCAGGACATCGCCTGCGTCGGTCCGATCGTCTGCCGGGTGGTGAGCTGCGTACCACCCTGGGACTTCGACGGGAGTTGTACGACCGCGAGTGCCACCGACAACAACACCCGGTTCCACAACGCCGGCTGCCTGCACACCGTGCCGCTCATTCCTGGCCTGCCGGCGGTGGTGAGCGGAGTCACCTGGTCGCTCCGGAGCTCGACCAGTGCCGGCGCCCCCACCAACTCGTTCCAGTTCGGGCAGGTGGGTGACGTTCCGGTGATGGGCGATTGGACCGGACGCGGAGTCAAGGCCCCCGGGGTGGTGCGGGGTGTTCGCTTCGGCCGCTACGGCCAACCGGCGCTCACCTGGCACCTGCGTTCCGCCAACTCGGCGGGCGAGCCCGACCTCTCGTTCGAGTTCGGGCGGCCAGGTGATCTCCCGGTGGTGGGTGACTGGGTGGGCAACGGGGTGGACACCCCCGGCGTTTTCCGGGATGGGACCTGGCTGCTGCGGAGCCGCAACAGCAGTGGTGAACCCGACATCGTGTTCGACTACGGCCGAGCCGGCGACGTCCCCCTGGTCGGCGACTGGAACGGCGACGGGACCGATACGCCCGGGGTCGTGCGGGGGAATCGCTGGCTCCTGCGGAACGCCAACCGGGGCGGTCCCGCCGATCTGGATTTCGACTTCGGACTGGTCGGAGACCGGCCGGTGGCAGGCGATTGGGATGGGGACGGTGTGTCGACGCCCGGGGTGGTGCGGGAGGGGGAATGGCAATTGCGCAACAGCAACAGCGCCGGCTCTCCCGATCTGGTCTTCGCCTTCGGCGATCCCCAGGGGACACCGGTCGTATGGGGGGCGCTGTGAAACGGAGGGACTCATGATGGTGCTGGTCGTGGCCGAGGGACTGGCCTTGGCTCTGGTGCTCGTACTGATCGCAGGGCTGTTGCGGAGCCACGCCGAGATCCTGAGAAAGCTGCACGAGCTGGGAGCGGGAGAGGCGCACGACCACGCCGCCGTTCGAGCTCGTCGGGCGGTGTCGCTTCCGGCTCCGAGCCCGGCCGGGCGGCGAGCCGCCGACATCGTCGGGACCCGTCCGGCGGGGGGAGCTGCCCAGGTGGGGGTGGTCGCCGCCAACCAGGCCACACTGCTGGCCTTCCTCACCACCGGATGTACCGCCTGTCGGCCCTTCTGGCGGACCTTCGCCTCCGGGGTGGACCTCCCGGCGGCCTGGGGTCGGCTGGTGATCGTCACCAAGGACCCGAGCGAGGAGAGCCCCACCCTGGTGCAGGACTTGGCCCCCGGCGGCCTCACCACGGTGATGTCGTCCCAGGCCTGGGTCGACTACGGAATTCCCGTCTCTCCCTACTTCGTCTTGGTGGACGGGCAGAGCGGCCGGGTGCTGGGTGAGGGCGCCGCCGCCAGCTGGCAGCAGGTGTCGTCACTGCTGGGTCAGGCGGTGGCCGACGCCGAAGCGGCGGCCCATCCGTCGCAACGCGGCCGGCGGGGGCGGGAGCAGCGAGTCGACCGGGAGCTGATCGCCGCCGGGATCGAGCCGGGCCACCCGAGCCTCTACGGCCGGCACCAGCGGAAGGAGGACTCGTGAGCGAGAGCCTGCTGTTGGCCTGCGGACTCGGGCTGGCCGTGCTGGCTGCCGTTCGCGCCTCGTGGTCACCGTGAGGAGAGTCGATGCTGGCCAGCATCCACCCGCTGGGCGAGCGGGGTCGCAACCACCGGTGGGGGGTGACGGTCGCCTTCTACGTGGTCGGCTCCGCCGCCGGGGGCGCCCTGACCGGCTTGGCGGCGGGCGGCCTCGGAGCCGGTTTGGGAGCGCTGGTTCCGCTGTCCGCTCGTGCCATCGGGTGGTTGGCGACGGCGCTCCTGGCAGCAGCCCTCGTCCTCGACTGGCGGGTCGACCTGCCCAGCTGGCGCCGACAAGTGGACGAGTCCTGGCTGCAGCGTTTCCGGGGTTGGGTGTACGGGCTGGGGTTCGGTTTCCAGCTGGGGTTGGGGGTGGTGACCATCGTGAGCTCGGCCGCCCTCTATGCCGTGGTGGCGCTGTCGCTGCTGACCCGGTCGCCGCGGCACGGGCTGGTCATCGGCCTCACCTTCGGGCTGGCCAGGGGCCTCACCATCTTGGCGGCTGGGTCGATCACCGAGCCCGGTCACCTGCGGCGCTTCCACCGGCGAATGGCGGCTGCCGCCCCGCGATGGCGATGGGCCACCAGGGCCGGCCTGGCCCTGTCCTCCGTCCTAATGGCGATCCTCTGACCAGATGGCCCAGCTGAGCGGCTCCCGCATCACCGTCGACCTGCCGGAGGGATGGGACGGAGAGATCTATCAACCGGCGGCCGTCCTGCAAGGGGTGGGCGGGGCCGGCCATTCCGTGGTGCATGCCGCCAACTTCCCCCTCCCGGCCGAGCGCGGCGACTTCGGCTCGGGGGCAGTGGAGATCATGGGGGACGGTGACGTACTGATCGTGTTGTTCGAGTACGGGCCGGAGAGCGCCGGCACCGCCCTCTTCTCCCATCGAGGCCTGCCGGGTTCGCTTCGCTCCCAGGACTTCCACCCGGACACGATGCAGCGACCACTGCCCGGGCAGAGCGGTGTGCAGCGCTTCTTCACAGCGGAGGGGCGGGCCTTCTGTCTGTACGTGGCGGTGGGAAACCATGTCGATCGCCACGAGGTGCTGGAGGCGGTGAACGGCGTGATCGCCGGGATCGAGATCGATCCGTGAGGCGGGGCCTGACCAGCCTGGCGCTGGCCGGGTTGGCGGTGGTGGTGGCCGCAGCTCCCGGGTCCGGTACGGAGCTCCCTCCCACCGGAGGAGCTTTCGTGGACGACAACGGCAGCATCTATGAGGCAGACATCAACGCCATCGCCGCCGAAGGCATCACCAAGGGGTGCAGCCCCGATGGGACCCGGTTCTGCCCGGAGCTGCCGGTGACCCGGGCCCAGATGGCCTCGTTCCTGGTGCGCGGCTTGGATCTGCCTTCGGGGGGACGGTCGGGGTTCACCGACATCGCCGCCAGCATCCACCGGACCGACATCGACGCCCTGGCGGCGGCGGGGATCACCAAGGGCTGCGACCCCTCCCATACCGTCTACTGTCCCGAGCGGCCGGTCACCCGGGCCCAGATGGCCGCCTTCCTCACCCGGGCGTTGGGGCTTCCGCTCATCTATCCCTCGATCAGCCTGACCCGCTTCTTCACCGGCACCTGCAGCACCGACGGAACGTCCTGTCTCGGGGCTGCCACCTTTCCGGCCCGACGGACCTATGACGTCGATGAGGGCTGGTACTACCTGCTCCCGTTCGCCTCCGACGAAGAGGAGACCGCCTTTCTCGCCCCCACCACCCGCTTCGAGCTGACCCTCGACGGGGAGGCGGTGGCCCTACGGGAGCTGGCGCCGGCGGACGAGGCCGGGGCCCGGGTTAGGGTGTTCCGGCTCCGCCTGTCGGGTCTCGCCCCCGGCACCTACCGCCTGGCCGGCCGGTGGTACTGGGAGGATCAGTTGGTGCAGACCACCGTCTTCATCGTCACTGCCGCCGGCTGATCGGCGAGTATGAACTTCCGGTGAACCCGGAACAGTTGATCGGGCCGGTCCGTTGTGATGGCCGAAGGAGGAACGATGTTCGCGCGAACCAAGACGTCGATGATCTCGCCCGATCAGGCTCTGCCCGGGCGGGAGACACCCATGCCCACCTCCACCACCCACGTCCTGACCGGCCATCCGCTCCGGCCCCCCTTCCCGGAGGGGATCGAATCGGCCGTGTTCGGTCTGGGGTGCTTCTGGGGAGCCGAGCGCAAGTTCTGGGAGACCGAGGGGGTGTACACGACCGCCGCCGGCTACGCCGGAGGTTTCACCTCCAATCCCACCTATGAGGAGGTCTGCTCCGGCCGGACCGGCCACACCGAGGTGGTGCTGGTGGCGTACGATCCCGCCCGGGTCTCCTACGACCGGCTCTTGCAGGTCTTCTGGGAGGCCCACGACCCCACCCAGGGAATGCGGCAGGGCAACGACGTCGGCACCCAGTACCGATCGGCGATCTTCACCTACGGTCCCGACCAGCTCGACGCCGCCAAGCGATCACTCGATCGATACCAGGAAGAGCTGGCCAGGGCGGGTTACGGGCGGATCACGACCGAGATCCGCGAGGCTCCCGAGTTCTACTACGCCGAGGACTACCACCAGCAGTACCTGGCGAAGAACCCGAACGGTTACTGCGGGATCGGCGGAACCGGAGTGGCCTGCCCCACCGGGGTGGGGCGCTGAGCGATCACAGCTCGGCGAGCAGCCCGTGCCGCCATCGTTCGGTCGTCTCCACCTGGTTGAAGGTGTAGATGTGAAGGCCGGCGATGGCGGTGCGTTCGTCCAGTAGGGAAGGCGACAGGTCCAAGAGCAGCTCCTCCGGGCTGTAGCCGCCCGGCATCACCAGGTGGGAGAGCAGGCCGCGGTGCTTGGTGAGGAAGCGAACCGACTGGCCCACTCCGATCCGGGCCGACAGCTTCATCAGTTTCAGGCGGTCCGCCACCCCGGGCAGCCCGAGCTGAACGGGCAGGGTGATACCGGCGGTGCGGGCGGCGAGGATGAACTCGGCGATGGCGGCGGCATCGAAGCACATCTGGGTGGTCATGTAGGCCGCCGCCGGCTGTTTCACGGCCAGGGCTTCCCAGAGCAGCTGTTGGGGGATCACCGGATGCCCCTCGGGGTAGCAGGGGATGCCGATCTCGCCCAGGTGGTGCCCGATCTGCTCCATCGCCCTCAGCATGGTGGGGGCGTCGAAGAACTCGCCGGGTGGGTCGGCGTCGCCTCCCACCAGGAACACCCGGTCGATGTGGAGATCCTCCAGCCGGCGCAGGATCCGTTCCAGGTGGGAGAGGTCTCGGGTGAGACGGGCCGAGAGATGAGGAACGACCTCGAAGCCCAACGAGCTCAGCTCGGCCGCCAGGTCGATGGTGGCGTCCATGCCCTTGGCGGGAGAGGCGGTGACGGAGACGGTGGCGCCGGCCGGCAAGTGGGAGGCCTGTTCGAGCACGTTCTTGAGGGGAATCAGCTCGTACTTGGGATGCTCCAGCAGCTTGCGCAGCACCGCCCGCTCCTGCGAGCCGAGGTCGGGGATGGTCTTCATACGTCCGAGTCGGGGAAGGCGGCCTTACGTCGCGCCACGAACTCCCGCAACTCCTCATCGACCGCCGCGTCGAGCGCCGGGGGCTCGTATCCGGCCAGCAACGCCCGCCAGGTGCGGTGGGCGCGGACCACCGAGTCCTCGCTTCCCGCTTCCTCCCACTGCTCGAAGCTGGTGTTGTCGGATTGCCGCGACATCCAGAACGCCATCTCGAAGTTGGCCAGGGTGTGGGCGGCCCCGAGGAAGTGCTGGCCGGGAGGGTTGGCCAGCAAGGCGTCGAGGGCGAGCCCGTTGTCGCTGAGGTCCACCCCCCGCAGATAGGTCTCGGCCATGCTCGCCTGGTCGGCGTCGATGATGAACTTCTCGTACCCCATGGTGAGGCCGCCTTCCAGCCAGCCGGCGGTGTGGAGGAGGAAGTTGACCCCGGCCTGCAGGGCGGGCAGGAAGCTGATGGCGCTCTCGTAGGCGGCCTGGGCGTCTGGCACCTTGGAGGCGGTGAAGTTGCCGCCGCTGCGAAACGGCACCCCCAACCGGCGGGCGAGGGCGGCCATCACGAACAGAACGAGCTGCGGCTCCGGGGTGCCGAAGGTGGGAGCACCCGACTGCATCGACATGGACGAGGCGAACGACCCGAAGATCACCGGTGCCCCGGGGCGAACGATCTGGGTGAAGGCCATCCCCGCCAGCGCCTCGGCCAGGGTCTGGGTGGCCGCCCCCGCCACCGTCACCGGGGCCATGGCCCCGGCGAGTATGAAGGGGGTGATGAGCGAGGCCTGGTTGTTCTCGGCGTACACCTTGGCCGATCCCAGCATGTTGAAGTCCCAAGCCATCGGGGAGTTGGCGTTGGCCAGTCCCAGGATCACCGTGTTCTCCGCCAGGAAATCCGCCCCGAACAGGATGCGGGCCAGCTCGATCGAGTCCTGAGCCCGATCGGGGTGGGTGACCGAGCCCATGAACGGCTTGTCGTGGTACTTGATGTGGGCGTAGACCATGTCGAAGTGCCGCTTGTTGACCGGCAGGTCCACCGGCTCGCACAGGGTGCCGCCCCCGTGATGGAGCGAGGAGGAGAGATGGGTGAGCTTGGCGAAGTTCTCGAAGTCGGCGATGGTGGCATAGCGACGTCCGCCTTCCAGGTCGCGCACGAACGGCGAGCCGTAGGCGGGAACCAGCACGACATGGGGGTCGCCGATGACCACCGAGTGGGCCGGGTTGCGGGCCACCTGCGTGAACACCGACGGAGCCGAGGCTTGGATGATCTGGCGGCACATCCCGGGTGGGAACCTCACCCTGGTGCCGTCGACGTCGGCCCCGGCCTGGGCGAACAGCCGCACGGCTTCCGGGAAGTTGTCGATGGCGATGCCGACCTCCTGGAGGAGGAGGTCGGCGTTGTGCTCGATCAGCTCCAGTCCCTCCTGGGTGAGCACCTCCACCGGGGGAAGCTGGCGGGTGAGATAGGGCATCTGCTCGATGGCCTTGGCCAGCCGGGCCGCCTGCCGGGCCGCCCGCCCGCCACCCCGTCGCCTCGGTTGGGTGTCGGTCATGCTCGCTCCTTCCGCCGCCGGCGCCGTCCACCGGAGGGGGCGGCCGGAGCCGGCAGCGGCATCACCGACTGCAGCCGCTCGAACCGGTGGCTGGCGTGGGGAATCGCCATGGCCGCCACGAAATGCTCCTGGAACCGGGGCTCGACCGCGGTCTCGATCTTCTCCACCTGCCGCACCACCTCCTCGATCTCGGCTCGTGCCTCTCCGCTCAAGAGTGCCATCATCGCGCCGGTTCCGGCGGCATTGCCGGCGGCCGACACCCGCTCGGGGTCGCAATCGGGGACGAGCCCCAACACCATCGCATGGATCGGGTCGATGTGACTGCCGAAAGCACCGGCCAGACGGATCTCCTCCACCTTCTCCACCCCCAGCCGATCCATCAGCAGCCGGGCCCCGGCGTAGAGGGCGGCTTTCGCCAGCTGCACGGCTCGCACGTCGTTCTGGGTGATGAGGATGGGCGGATCCGCCTCCCACAGGAGGTAGGAATGGGTCCGCCCGTCGGCCACCACCCGGCCGGTGCGGTCGGCGCCGCTGATCACGCCGTCGGTGCTGACGATCCCTGCCAGGAACAACTCGGCGATCGCCTCGATGATCCCCGATCCACAGATGCCCGTGATGCGGGGCTGGGCCTGGGCGAAATCGGGCTGATCCGACCACAGGTCGCTGCCGATCACCTTGATGCGAGGCTCCAGGGTCTGCGGATCGATCCGCACCCGTTCGATCGCACCCGGGGCGGCCCGCTGACCCGACGAGATCTGGGCTCCCTCGAAGGCCGGTCCGGTTGGGCTGGAGGCGGCCAGCAGCCGGTGGGAACTGCCCAGCACGATCTCGGCGTTGGTGCCGACGTCGACCAGCAGCTGCAGCGTGGGCCGCCGGTGGGGTCCCTCCGAGAGGATGGCGCCGGCGGCGTCGGCCCCCACGTGCCCGGCGATACAGGGGAGGGCGTAGTACCTCGCCCCGAGGTGGGTTCCGAGGCCGAGGTCGGGAGCCAGGCCGCGGACCGCCTCGTCGGTGGCCAGGGCAAACGGGGCAGTGCCCAGCTGCCGGGGATCGATGCCGAGCACCAGATGGTGCATGATCGGGTTGCCGACGACCACCACGTCCAGCACGTCGGACCGCTCGACTGCCGCTTCCCCCACCAGCTCGGCGAGGAGCTGGTCGAGGGCCTCCCGCACCAGTGCGGTCAGCTGCTCGGGTCCCTCCATCATGACGTAGCTCACCCGGCTCATGAGGTCCTCCCCGTACCGGATCTGGGGGTTCATCATCCCGCTGGACGCCAGCACCTCCCCGGAGGCGAGGTCGCAGAGATGGCCGGCCAAGGTGGTGGAGCCGACGTCGAAGGCCACCCCCAGGGCACGGTCGCGGAATCCGGGCCACAGCGCCGTGAGGGCCGTGCCCCCGTGCACCGCCGCCGTCACCGCCCAATCGCCCTGGCGCAGGATCGCCTGCAGGTCCTGCAACACGTGATGATCGACCTGGAGGGGGCCCAGGTCCCACTCCGCCGCCAAGGCGGCGAGCAGCCGCCGCAGGTCGGAGGCGGGCTCGCCCAGGTCAGGCGGCGGAACCTCCACGTAGTGGAGGCGGACCACCGGGTCGACCGGAAGGTCGATCACCCCCGGACGCTTGCGGACCACCTGGCGGTGCACCTGACTGTCGGGCGGCACCTGAATGACGACGTCGCCCAGCACCCGGGTGGCGCAGCTGAGTCGCCGACCCGGCCCCAGCGGACGCCGGCCCCGGTAGTCCGTCTCCAGCGGCCCGGGCGGGGTGAGACTCTCGGGGCCTCCCGTCACCCCGGGGGCCGATCCCAACTCGACCTGGCAGCGTCCACAGATGCCCCGCCCGCCACACACCGAGTCGATGTCGACCCCCAGCGCCCGGGCTGCCTCCAGCAGGGTGGTCTCCGGCGTCACCACTCCTCGGCGGCCGGACGGCGTGAAGACGACCCGGTGCCCGACCACAGCCGCCTCAGTCCGGAGCCGGGCGCCGGCGGCTCCCCCGACGGCGCGGGCGCTCGCCGTCGGGGGGCGGCTGACGGAACTGGCGAATCCAGCGTGCGCAATCACGATCGTTGCCCGCCAGCACGTCGGCCGCCATGACGGCGGTCCTGATCTCCTCCTCCAGCGGATTGGTGATCGCCGAGGTGAGACCGTTGGCGATGGCCATCGCCAGGAAGGAGGCGTTGATCGCCACTCGGTTGGGGAGGCCGACGCTGACGTTGGAGGCGCCGCAGGTGGTGTTGACCTCCAGCTCGTCGCGCAAGCGGCGCACCAGGTGGAACACCTGCCGGCCGGCGGTTCCCATCGCCCCCACCGGCATGACCAGCGGATCGACCACGACGTCGCGGTGATGGATGCCGTGATCGGCGGCGCGGGAGACGATCTTGCGGGCCACCTCGAAGCGGACGTCGGGATCCTCTGAGATCCCGGATTCGTCGTTGGTGATCGCCACCACCGCCGCCCCGTGCTTGGCGACCAGCGGCAGCACCCGCTCCAGGCGGTCCTCCTCGCCGGTCACCGAGTTGACCAGGGCCTTGCCGTCGTACACCTCCAGCCCGGCCGCCAATGCCTCGACGATGGACGAGTCGATCGAGAGTGGTACGTCGGTCAGCGACTGCACCAACTCGACGGTCTTGGCCAGGATGGCGGGCTCGTCGGCCAAGGGAATGCCGGCGTTGACGTCGAGCACGTGGGCGCCGGCCCGGACCTGAGCGAGGGCATCGGCCTCGACCCGGCTGAAGTCGCCGTCCTTCATCTCCTCGGCCAGCAGCTTGCGCCCAGTCGGGTTGATCCGCTCGCCGATCACGACGAAGGGCCGGTCGAACCCGATCACCACGTCGCGAGTCGGGGAGCTGAGGACGGTGTCGGTCATGCCGTGCTCATCCCTCGACCTGCAGCCCGTTGTTCTCCACCAGCACGTTGAGCACCTCGAGCGGATAAGCCCGCTCCAATCGAGCAGCGGCGGCGGTTGCCACCCCGGCCAGGTCCCCATCGCACGGCTCGATCACCCGCCGCCATTGCTGCAGGTAGTCGTCCGTTCCGAACAGCCCCGCCTGCATCGCCGCCCGGTCGATGGCCTGCTGGAAGCGAGGGGACAGCTCGATTCGATGGCTGTCGCGTCCGGCCTTGGCGATCACTTGGGCGGGAATGTCCCTCCAGTAGATGACGGTGAGCCGGGCGGTCATTCGGTCGGGCCGGCGGCGGCACTCACCACCGCCGTTTCGAGGTCCCCGTAGCCGACCGGTCGATGCTCGAAAGCCAGGCCCAGCCGGTCGGCAGCAGCCGCTGCCTCGGCTACCAGACCGGACCCGGGGTGCTGGGACAGGTAGACCACCCGCCGGTAGTGCCGGAAGTAGTCATCGCGCAGCTGAGGGTGGCGATCGAGACCCAAGCCCCGCCACACGATCCGTTCGAAGTGCCTCACCAGGAAGTCGGTCAGGTAGAAGGTGCCGGGCTCGGTGTCGTGGAGAGCGGCGAAGCGATCGCCCCCGGCGAAGAACTCGTAGCAGTGGGCTCCCGGGAGGCGTTCGATCCCGTACCGATCGAGCACGGAGTCGAGCCGGCCTCCGGTTCCACAATCGCCGTAGGCGACGAAGATCGATGCGTAGTGAGGGAGGGCGGCGGTGATCGCCGCGTCGACCGCGGCGGGGATGTCGGCGGGGCGGTTGTGGAGCGAGGCGGGCAAGCAGCGGACCTCGATCCCGGCCAGGCGGTTGCGGGCGACCACCTCCAGCAGCTCACGGGCGAGCGCCCCACAACCGATGATGAGGACCCGGCGGGGTCGGTCAGACTGCGGCACCGCGGCGTTCCAGGACCAGCCGCTTGGCGGTCTCCGCCGCCACCGCGGCATCGCGGCAGTAGGCATCGGCTCCGATGGCCTCGCCGAACTCCTCGTTGAGCGGGGCCCCGCCCACCAAGACGATGTACTCCTGACGAATCCCCTTCTCGACCAGCGTGTCGATGACCACCTTCATGTAGGGCATGGTGGTGGTCAGCAGCGCCGACATGCCGAGGATGTCGGGCTTGTGCTCGTCCAGCGCCTGGATGTACTCGTCGACGTCCGTGTTGATCCCCAGGTCGACCACCTCGAACCCGGCCCCTTCCAGCATCATGCCCACCAGGTTCTTGCCGATGTCATGGATGTCGCCCTTGACGGTGCCGATCACCACCTTGCCGATCGTCTCGGCTCCGGTCTCGGCCAGCAGGGGCCGGAGGATGGCCATCCCGGCCTTCATGGCATTGGCAGCGAGCAGCACCTCGGGAACGAAGAGGATGCCGTCCCGAAAATCGATCCCGACGATCCGCATCCCCTCCACCAGCGCGTCGTTCAGCACTCGAGATGCGGACCAGCCCCGCTCGAGCAGGATCTCGGTTCCCTCCACGATCTCGTCGGCCAGGCCGTCGTAGAGGTCGTCGTGCATCTGCGCGACCAACTCGTCGTCGGACAGGGTCGAGAGATCCAGCTCTGCTTCGCTCATGTCCCACCTCGTGCCGGTGTTGCTGGAGGTGGTGGGCCGACGACCACCCCCGCCACCCTGTTCCGTCATGCGGAACAGTGCTGCATGATGGAACATTACCCGCCGGCGAGGGCTGCTGTCCACCCCCGAGGACCGGGCTCTCGCCGCTCCCTCGGGCGGGGTGGACACCGCGGAAGAGGGCCGAGTATGGTCCGTGCCGCCAGCCAGAACGGTCCGCCTGGCGGAGACGGCCCACCGGGTGTCCGGGCCGACCCAGGCGTGCCCCATTCCCCGGCCCGGGGGGCCGGGCCGAGTCCCGGAAGGAGCACCGGAGTGAGTGACCTCCCCCAGAGCGCCAGCGTCGTGGTGATCGGCGCCGGCATCGTCGGCAATTCGGTGGTCGGGCATCTGGCCGACCTGGGCTGGACGGACATCGTCCAGATCGACAAGGGTCCCTTGCCCAACCCGGGCGGTTCGACCGGGCACGCCTCCAACTTCATCTTCCCGGTCGACCATTCGAAAGAGATGGCGATGCTCACCCACGACAGCCAGCAGCAGTTCGCCGAGATGGGGGTGAACACGGTGTGCGGCGGCATCGAGG
>JBFGJL010000008.1:0-13717 GCA_041577235.1 Acidimicrobiia bacterium
CGGTCACGGTCAGCGTCACCCAGGGCGCCGAATCGTCGGGGTAGATCTCGGGACGGCTGCACAGAACCCTCCAGTCGCCTGGAGGAGAAGCCACCACCAGTTCCGACGGTCCGGTGGACCCGATCGATCGGTTGAGCACCTCTCCACCCACCCCGTAGAACAGGAGCTGATCGCGTCCGGTCAGGTTGTCGACCCGCAGGTGAACCCCGGTCGGCTCGGCCCTGACCTCGTTCACGTCGACGGTCGTGCGCTCGGCTTCACAGGTGACGGAGGCGACCGCCGCCGGCTCGCCGCCCGGGGCGAACGGGTCTGCTCCGCAACCGGCCAGCACGAGACAGGTCACCACCAGCAGGGACTTCCCGGTCATGCGGATGAGACGTCTCACCATCCGGTTTGGTTCCGAGAAGTATGGAGCGTCGGCCGGTCGGTTCGCCGCTTCGTTGATCGGTCGTGGGCCGGGAGCGAAGCGACAGACACGGGATCATGCCGTCCAGAGCCTGCGGGCCGCCGGGCCGCTCGTCCACTTCGCTTCGAAGACATTCGAGTCTTGGGTCCCGACGCGCCCGCCTTCGACGTCAACCCGAACGAGCTGGAGGCCAGGAAGACCTAGTGAGGTCGACGGTCGCGAACAACAGTGATGTCTCGGTCGGCGCGGGCGCCGGCCCACCAGCTTCGGGCGGGGCTCAGGTCGACCATCAGCGCCATCGTCCAGGCGGCGGCTCCGCCGAACAGCAGAGCGCTGGCCAGCAGGGCGGCGCCGGTGCCGCCGGCCCAGGCGGTCAGGAGCCCGACCGAGGCAACCGCCGCCGCCGTCACCAGAGTCACCCGGGCGATTGTCCAGCGCGGCCTGCGCAGGAATCGAAGGTGCTCCGTGCGGCCACGTTCGACCAGCTGTTGTGCCACCATGAACTCGTTATCGGCGCCGGCGCCGGGTCCTTGAGTGGCATCCGAGCGCCATCGGGGCTTGTTCCCGGGTCGCCGTCCCAGGAGGGGCCTACGACGTGGTGGTGAACAGCACTGCCTGAGCTCCCAGCTCCCCGGCGTCGGACCGATAGAGGGCGGTGAGAACGTGCTCGCCGGGCTCTGGGGCGGCGGAGGCGGTGAACGTGAGCCGGTCGGGTCCGGCCGTCACTTCGCCGGGCAGCGGGGCAGATCCGTCCAAGAACAGCAGCACCTCGAATCCCTCCGGGGTGGCCAGCTCGAACGGCACCGTGGGAGCAACCTGGTCGACGAAGTCGGCCCGGGGCACCACGAATCCGATCCGCTCTGGGGCGGCGAAGGGATGGACCAGATGGCGTCCGCCTTCCGGCACCGTCAGCAGCGCCATCGCCCTCCGCTCGGTCATTCCCTCCTGGGAGACGGTGCCGGTGAGCACCACCACCGTCGCCTCGCTGCCGTCGGCGAAACGGCCGCCGACCGACCAGACCCGGCGCTCGTCCGCCTGCTGCCAGGCTCCCCAGCCTTCGGTGAGCTCTGCTCCGAAGGCGGCCAGGCCTCCCCGGGCGTCGACGTAGTCGAGTGAGGCGGAGGCCATCAGCTTGGCGGCCCGGTCGAGGTCGCCGGCGGCCAGCGCCGCGATCCAGGCGGTGGCCGTCGCGGCCGGATCCTCCGCCAGCCCGGCGATGAACGTGAGGGCCCGCCCCTCGTCGGTGGTGATGGTCAGCCAGGATCCGTCGATGGACCAGCCGGCGGCGGCCCTCAGGGTCGCCAGATAGTCCGCCTCCTGCTGCATCACGTCCTCGTCACAGGCGGCGGCGGTGGACTCCACCTGGCCCACGCTCAGCCGGGAGCCGTCCACCGTGAGTTCGGCGCCGAAGTCGTTGCAGCCGCCGTTGCCTCCGATTGTCCCCGCCGCCGGGTCGATGACGAGGGTGGGCCCGGTTCCGACCAGCACCGACGAGGCCACGTCGTCGGTGACGAATCCGGTCAGCAGCCAGGTGGCGGCGTCCAGGGTGAGGTCCGGTGACGGGGTGAGCGGCTGAAACTCGAGTTGCGCCGAACCGTCGCCGCTGGTGAGGGTGAGGCGGTCTCCGTCCAGCTGGAACCGGTCGACCCGGCCCAGAGCGGCCAGGAACCGGCCCTCCAGCTCCATCACCGCCGGCGGATTGCAGGCCATCTCGGTCACGGCGATGTCCCCTAGCGACAGGGTGCCGTCACCGGCCACCGCGAGAGGCCCGCTGAAGGTGTTGCAGCCGGTGGAGCCGCTCGCCTGGCCGCCGACCACGGCCAGGGTGGGGGCTCGGTCCTCTACCGGGGTGAGGGGCAGATCGTCCGAGGTTCCGCCGACCAGCGTCCAGGAGGTGCCGTCCAGCGAGACCGCCGGCGGGCCGATGGGCGGGGGCTGGTTGCCACCGGCTCCCGGCTCGGCCCCACAGGCGCCGGCCACCAGAGCGAGCGCCGTCAGCATGAGTAGAGGCGTGCGGGGCATCGTGACCTTCTTCACTAGCTTCACCGATTGGACGCCGGCCGTGGTCGCCGGGTTCCAGGCTGTTCTCGCCCGGACGGCCGATTGCGGTTGGCCGGCGGCCGGCGGTGTCGTCGATAGCTTGAGGCCCAGGAGGCCGCGGGGGTCGGAGAGCACATTCACCCAGCGACTCGACGGGTGGCCGGCGAAGGCTGCTCGGGGTCCGAGACGGAAAGCCCGGTTCTTTCGCTGAGTGCAACTCTGAGCCAGCTTTGGCTCTTGTCCTGCCCGACGGCTTTAAGCCAAAATCCGTAGAGAGAGGACCGAGATGCTCCGCTTCGCTAGATCTCGCGCCCCAATGGGCGAGCGGCTCTCCCTCTTTGCTTCATGCCGATCCGCGCGATCCCGGAGGTCGTTTCGGTTCCGCTTGGCCCCCGGCGGGGCGCTTCCGAAAGGAGGACACAGATGAAATCCGCCAAGCGGTGGCTCTATCGAGGGACCGGGGTCTTGGTCGCCGGCCTCCTGGCGGCGAACCTCGCGACGTTTGCCCTCGCCCATGAGGGGGATCCCACGTTGATCCATGGTTGCGTGAGCCGTGCGACTGGTCAGGTCCGGGTCGTGGGGCCCGAGGAGTCCTGTCGTCGGGTCGAGACGGCGCTGGACTGGACCGAACAGGGGCTCACGGCGGTGACGGTGAGAGCGGATAGCGGCACAGCCCTCGCGGAGTTCAATTCGTCCGTGGACGTGTTCTGTCTGCCGGGGGAAAGGCGCACCGGAGGCGGGTTCGATCTTCGGATCCCGGCTGGCCTCCAGGTCGTCAGGAACGCGCCGATCTCGGGGATATTCGACGGCGTGAACGTGGAGGGGTGGGGGATCCTCGTATCCAACCCCTCGGCTGAAGATGTGACGGACGTCACGGTATACGCGATGTGTGCTTCCTCCTAGACGCCGGCGGGGCTTGGGAGCGTCCACTCGCGTCGGTCTCGAGGCGTACCGGGTTGCCCCCGCCACTGGTCCCGGATGATGATGGCCGAAGCCGTGCGGTGGGGGCGCCAAGGCTGAGCCTACTGCCGGGTGCCCTCGCCGGGTCAGACTTTGGGTAACACTCGGGTTGTCCTGCGGTCTCCAGGGTTATCCGACTCCGACCTGAACCTACTGAGTGACCAGCGCGGATAGGATGAGCTAGGACAACGCAGGTGGTGTCAGGGGGTGCACGATAGCCTTGCCAAGGTGGGGATCGCGGGTTCGCGTCCCGTCGTCCGCTGTCAACGCGGGTCGGACGCCAACAGTCGGCCCTGCTCTCTCCGGGAGTGGCAGGATGTTGTCTCCGGGAGCGGGACGACGCGGCGCCCATCTGGAGAACGATCATGGAGACGGCTGAGCGGACCGCCGAGAAGGAGACGTCGACGCATCTGGACCGGCTCCGCTTCGGGACCTACCTCGCGTCGAACGCCACGACCCTCGCTTTCTACGAGCTGGTAACCGAGGAGGTCGGCCGCCACCTCGGCATGCCCACCGAGCTCGTTGAGGAGACCTCGTACGAGAGCTGCGAAAACGACGTCAACGAGGTGTGCTTCGTCTGCAGCCTCGCCTATGTGGTGTTTGAGCGTCGGGGCCTCGACTTCGCAGTCCCGGTCGCCGCGCCGGTTCTGAACGGGGCCCGGTACGGGGGCCGGCCTATCTACTTCTCCGACGTCATCGTCCACCGTGACAGCCCTCATGGGTCGTTCTTGGACCTGCGGGGCCGGTCGTGGGCCTACAACGAACCGCTGTCCCACTCGGGGTACGGCATCACCCGCTACCACCTGGCACGCCTAGGAGAGACCAGTGGGTTCTTCCGCGAAGTTGTGGAGGCGGGCTTCCACAGCGAGGCGATCCGTATGGTGGCTCGGCGGGAGGTGGACGGCTCGGCGATCGACTCCCAGGTGCTCACGATCGAGTTCCGCGAGCATCCGGAGCTCGCCGAGCAGATCCGGGTCATTGAGGGGCTGGGTCCCTCTCCGATTCAGCCGGTGGCTGTATCGAAGCGGGTGCCCGAGGACCTCCGGGAGGCGATCCGGCGTGCGCTGCTGACGATGGCCGACGACCCGCCGCTTCGCGAGCGGCTCGCGCCCGCCCTTGTCGAGCGGTTCGTGCCGGTGGACACCGCGTCGTACGACGACATCCGGATGATGGTGGACGTTTGCGAAGCCGCCGGGTTTCTCGAGCTCCGCTAACTGTGAAAAGTGAGTCCTGACCGAGCAGGGATGGATCGCCGTCTGACAAGAGGTGCCCGAACGACGCAGTGGATGACCTGTGACGCGACGTGAGTGACCGGTCCCAAGCCCCTTCGAACGCCGAGAGCCTCCTCGACTCGGTGGCGTGGCATCCCGAGCCCGAGTTGATCGCGTATCGAGACCCGACGCGGGCTCGCCCGGCCTTGACAGAGCTCGGGGAGGAGACCTGGCGGGCAGCCCTCGACTATGTCTACGAGGAGGGGATGCGCCGCCCGGTCGCGCCCGAGGATTACCAGGCTCTACGGGAACGCTTCTTCGGAGCCGGTCCCGACGGACCGCGGCCGGCTCCGGCCCCCGCGCACCCGATCTCCTCGGCTGAGATTCTCGCGGAGTTCCGAACCCGGCTGGCTCCCTACACGTTCAACGCGGCCCACCCGCGCTCCTACAGCTATTTCACGCCGCCCCCGCTGGCGATGTCGGTCGCGGGCGACGTGCTGGCATCGTGGATGAACCAGGGGGTGGACGTGTGGCACGCGGGCCCGATCGCCTCGCTGGTGGAGGAGGAGGTCGTGGGCTGGCTCGTCGAACTGGCCGGGTACGGCCCCGACGGGTTCGGCATCCTGACCTCTGGTGGGCTGATGGCGAACCTCATCGGGCTGACGTTGGCGCGCGACGTGCATGCGCCGAGGCTCTATCGGGGCCCGCGCCTCCGCGGGCAGGCGCGCTGGAGCGCCTCCGCGTGTACGCCTCCGACCAGGCCCACTTCTCCATCGCGCGCTCGCTCGGCGTGTTGGGGTTCCCTCCCGATGCGCTACGCGTAGTCGGGTCCGACGAGCGGTTCCCAGGAACAGGCCGGCCAACTCGACTTGCAAGAGCGCCGGCGGCGCCGCCACCAGGCGCGACGGGAAGTGGAAGACGAACAGCTCGAACCCGATGGTGGCCGCCACTCCGGCCGCCGCCGTGGCCCAGGTCCAGGTCCAGCGCCGGGCGACGTACAACACCGCCGTGGCGGCCAGTACAGCCAGCAGGTAGGCGGCTTGGCCGGAGAAGGACACGGTGCGCACCCCCACCAGGAAGGGGGCCGCCACCGCCCCCAGGATCCCCACCACCGCCATGGGCTCGGAGCGGGCTCGCAGCGCCAGCGCCACCATCACCGCCGAGATGGCCATGAGCTGGACCAGGGCGACTCCGTCCCCGATCAGCTGGTAGAGCTGGTGGGCGGCGAATCCGGTCAGGTAGAGCACTGCCGCTCCTCCCCCTTGGAGGAGATTGCCGTAGGCGGGCCGGCGTCCCCCCACCTGCAGGCCCACCACCACCATGATCAGCCCCGCCGCCGCCAGCCCGATGCGGGCCAGCGGCCCGATCCATCCCTGCTCGATGGAATAGCGGAGGAAGAACCCCACCGCCACCACCATCAATGCCAGGCCGATCCGGAACAAGGTGCGGCCGGACAGCAGATCCTGTGGTCGTCTGTGCATCGAGTCCATGTCGCTCCTTCGGCTGGTGGAGTCACCTCCCGGGAGCCAGCTTCGGTCTCCATCCGGGAGGCCCCCCATCCGCCGCCGGGGGTCTCCGGGGCGATGTGCGGGATCGACCCGACCTGGGCGAGGAGAGCGGCCGGAAGTAGGTGGGCTCGGGCCGGGTACTCCGATCGGAGCAGACGGATTGTCTTCCCCGGCCGGACGACGGCCGCCGAGCCGACCGATACGGTGGTGGGCATGGAGACCATCATCGAGGTGAGCGACCTCCACAAGCGCTACGGCGAGACGGTCGCCGTCGACGGCATCGGGTTCACCGTCCACCGGGGCGAGATCTTCGGCCTGCTGGGCCCGAACGGGGCCGGCAAGACCACCACGGTCGAAGCCCTGCAGGGACTGCGGCGGCGGGACCGCGGCCGGGTGTCGGTCCTGGGACTCGACCCGGAAGCCCACGGCACCGAACTGCGCCGGCGGATCGGCTCCCAGCTGCAGGCCTCCGCCCTACCCGACCGCCTGCGGGTGCTCGAGGCGGCGGAGCTGTTCGCGGCGGTGGGTGGGACCGACACCGATGCTGGTGCCCTCCTCGCCCAGTGGGGACTGGCCGACAAGCACCGCGCCACCTTCTCCTCCCTCTCGGGCGGGCAGAAGCAACGCCTGTTCATCGCTCTTGCCCTGGTGGGGGAGCCCGAAGTGGTGTTCCTGGACGAGTTGACCACCGGCCTCGACCCGCAGGCCCGGCGTAGCACCTGGGACCTGATCCGGCAGGTGCGAGAGCGGGGCACCACCGTGGTGCTGGTCACCCACTTCATGGATGAGGCCGAGATCCTCTGCGACCGGGTGGCGATCGTCGACCACGGACGGATCGTCGCCCTCGACACCCCCGCCGCCCTCACCGCCGGTAGCGGACTCGATCTGAGCTTCACCGCTCCCGGCTTCGATCCGGCTTCGCTCAGCTCCCTCGACGGGGTGGAGCGAGTGACGGTGGAGGAGGGAGTGGTGCGGGTGCGGGGACACGGTCCGGTGGCGGTTCGGGTGGCCGGTGTTCTGTGGCGAGCCGGGATCGAGCCGGCCGACTTCCGCACCCACCACCCCGACCTGGAAGAGGCCTTTCTGGCCCTGACCGGCCGCAGCTGGAAAGACTGAGGAGGATCGATGAGGGCGCTGCGCACCTTGACCTGGACCGAGTTGAAGCTGGTCGCCCGCGAGCCGGTCACCTTGGTGTTCTCGCTCGCCTTTCCGGTCATGCTGCTGGTGTTGCTGCTGGAGGTGTTCGGCAACCAGCCCGACGAAGCATTCCGGGGAGTGGGGGGAACCGACTTCTACGTTCCCGCCTACGCCGCCTCGGTGATCGCCGCGGTCGGACTCATCGGGCTGCCGGTGCACGTGGCCGGGTACAAAGAGCGGGGCGTGCTGCGCCGCTTGCGCGCCTCTGGTGTGTCGGTGGCGACGGTCCTGGCCACCCAGGTGGTGGTGATGGTGGTGGTGGTGGCGGTGGGGGCAGCGTTGATGGTGGTACTCGGGTTCGTCGCCTACGACCTGGCGGCCCCGGTGGCTGCGGCCGGAGTGGTGGCCGCCTTCCTGGTGGGCGCCCTCGCCTTCGCCGCCTTGGGGTTTCTGATGGCCGCCCTGCTGCCCACCGCTCGGGCCGCCCAGGCGGTGGGGCTGTTGTTGTTCTTCTCGATGTTCTTCATCTCCGGGGCCGGGCCGCCTCGCGACATCCTGCCCGACTGGGTGGTCTCCATCGGCGACTGGCTGCCGATGACCCACCTGGTCACCGCCGTGCAGGATCCCTGGATCGGGCTCGGCTGGAACGGGGGCCAACTCGTCGCCCTGGTCGTGTTGCTGGTGGTCAGCGCCCTGGGATCGATCGGGCTGGCCCGAGGGGAATGACCGACGACGCCCCCGCCCCCCTCCCGCCTCGCCTCAGGCCGGGGAGGGCGCTCCCGAAGACGGGCGGCCACTCGCCGCTCGCAACCCGGTGGCGGGAAGGAGGGCGGGAATGATGAGCAGGGTGGTGAGAGCGGCGGTGAGCATCGACACCCACATGATCATCGAGATCTGAGGGTGGAAACGGAACGGTGACAGCCACAGACCGGTGAGGCCAACCGCGATACCGAGGGCGTTGGCGATGATGGGCCGGCCCGCCTTGTCGATCGCCCGGAGGGAGAATCCCTCTCCCTCTGCTCGGGCGTGGTCGACGGCGGCGACCAGGTGGATGGCGTAGTCGATCCCCACCCCGATCACGATGGAGGAGGCGATGGCGGTCACCAGGTGCAGCTGGATGTCGGAGGCTGCGATGAAGGCCAGCAAGGTCCCGACCGTGAGGGCGATGGGGACGAGCGACACCAGGGTCTCCCGCAGACGCCGATAGGAGATGAGCAGCATCGCCGCCACGAGCACGAAGGCGGCCGCCAGTGACCCGATCTGGGCCCGCAGCACCAACCGGGCGATCTCGTCCCACAGCACCGGCAGTCCGGTCAGGACCCGCACCTCGGGCTGGTCGGCGGTGAACGCCACCCAGCCCCGCAGATCGGCGGTGGTGAACGATTCCGTGAACATCAGGAAGCGGAGCCCATCCCCCGAGGCCATGGCGCCGAGCGGCAACGCCACCTCCCCCCGCAGCGCCGCCTCGATCTGGTCCGGCGGCAACACTCCTGCCAGGTCGGCCAGGCTGAACACCGTCCGCACACCCGGCAGGCTCTCCATCCGGTCTTCCACTGCCGCCAGGGCGGCCAACTGGTCGGGGCCGGCAGCCGGGTCGTAGACGAACTCGCCCATCATCGGTGATGCTCCCCCGAACACCTCGGCGGTCCGATCGAAGGCGAGACGGACCGGGTCTCCGTCCTTGAAGAAGAACAGCTGATCGGTGGTGACCTCGAGCCGGACGATGAAGATGGCAGTGAAGGCCAGCAGTCCGGCCGCCAGGGCCGCCGCCACCCAACGGCGGCGGGCGAGCTGCTTGATCAGTGAGGTCACCCGTGGCCCCAACAGCGCCTGATGGTGGCGAGGCTGGACGTCGAGCCGACTCATCAGCGCCGGCAGCGTGAAGAACGAGATGATCCCGGCGAACCCGATCCCCACCGCGGTGAACACCCCCATCTGGCGGATGGGGCGGACGTCGGCGGCCAGCAGCGACAGGAAGCCGGCGGAGGTGCTGATCGTGGTGAGGATCATCGGCAGCCCCACCTGGCGGAGTGTGGAGGCGACCCGTTCCACCCGGTCGGCGGTGTGCTCGACCGCTTCCTGGTAGTGGGCGACGAAGTGGAGCCCGTCGGCCGAGCCCATCACGATCACGAAGATCGGGACGATCACCGTGACGATGTCGACCTCCCGGCCCAGCCCGAAGATGAATCCGAAAGTCCACAACGCGCCGAGAGCGGCGGGCACGATGGAAAGGGCGGTGAGGCGGCGGTCACCGATGTTGGTGTAGAAGGTGGCCAGCAACAAGATGATCACCGCCGGCGGGATCACCAACAGGAACCACGACAGGTTCGAGAGCACCGAAGCGAAGATCACCGGGTTGCCGGAGAGGACCAGTTCGGCACCCGGCGGAGGCGCCAGCTGCTCCAGCCGGCGGGTCACCTCCACCGCATCACCGTCCGGAACCACCATCAGGAGGCTGTGGCGCCCGTCCGCGGCGATCAGCAGATCGGCCACCGGACTGGCGGCCAGCATCGCTTCGACGATCGGATCGGAGGCCTGGGCCAAGACGGCGGCGGTGAGAGGGGCTCCGGTGAGGGGGTTGCGGTCGGGAACCACCGACCCCACCTGCCTCACCCCCTCCAAGGCGGCGATCTGCTCCCGTAGACCGGCCAGGGTCACCAAACCCGTCTTGGTCCGGAAGCTCTCACCGGGCGGTAGGGACACCAGCACGTTGATCGGGTCGGCCGCGTCGTACTTCTCTTGGAGAGCGACCCAGGACTCCCCGACCGGGTTGCCTTCGGTGATGAACCGGGAGATGTCGGCGTTGAAGTCCATCCGCAGGAACATCAGGGCGGCTACGAGCGACACCAAGCCGGTGGCGGCCAGCACCCGGCGGCTGTGTCGGACCAGGATCCGGGCGATCCGTTCCACCCTGCTCCCGTGCGCGCGGTGAGCTCACCGTAGCCGCCGGCCACCCGGCGGCCGCCCAACCGGCCAGGGGCCAAGATGCTCTTGTCCGATATCAATTATTCGTATAGTCTTGGACTATGAGACTAGAGATCATGCGCCGCACCGATCTCGCCCTACGGGCGTTGCGCCTCATGGACCGCTCCGACGGGATGCTGCGGTCGACCGAGCTGGCCGAGGAGCTCCACTCCACCCCCCAGTTCATGCCCCAGGTGATGACCCCGCTGGTCAGGGCTGGATGGGTGGCGAGCGAGCCGGGGCCCAAGGGCGGCTACCAGCTGGCCACCGACCTGTCGGAACGGTCGATCCTCGAGCTGATCGAGCTCATCGAGGGCCCCACCGACGACGGTCACTGCGTGCTGAAGGGCGGGCCGTGTGACGACTCGCCTCGATGCGCCCTGCACGACGCGTGGCAGTCGGCCCGCGACGCCCTCTTGACCGAGCTCAGGAACATCCCCATCTCCACCGGGCAGGCAGCCAGGGCCGGTCGGCCGGACCCCTCCCGGGCCGGAGCTGGGCGCCGGAAAGGAAGGACCCGATGAACGACGGCTTCTGGCATCGAGCCTGGCAATTCGCCCTGCTCTTCGCCGTGATCGGACTGCTGGCGGCCTCGATCGTCGTACAGAGCGGCGACCTCTCCGCCGCCGACGTGCGGGAGATCATGCACGAGGAAGACGCGCTCGGCCCGGGCGGCGGAGGTGTCGCCGGCTACCCGGTCGACCAGAGCGTGCTGCCCGAGCTGACCCCGATCGACCAGCTCCAACCCGCTCCCGCCGACGAGGTCCACGTCTCGTACGTGCCGGCGGTGCCGCCCCCCATCACCCGCACCACCCAGGCTATCTACGACGTGGCACTGGAGGTGCTGGAGGGGATGTGTCCGCTCGACCCGGCCAACGAGGTCACCACCGAGATGTGGGGCTATCGCATCGCCGGGGACGAGCAGGTGGAGTGCGGCTCGCCCGGGCCGGTGCTGCGGGGACGGGTGGGGGACGTGGTCAACATCACCCTCACCAACCTGGCCGGCAACACCAACCCCCACAACATCGACTTCCATGCCGTCACCGGTCAGGGCGGGGGAGCGGCCGGACTCACTGTCAACCCAGGTGAGTCGGCCACCATCCAGGTGCGGCTCATGTACCCGGGTGCCTACATGTACCACTGCGCTTACGGGGACGTTCCCGTTCACATCGCCCACGGCATGTACGGCATCTTCATCGTCGACCCGGAGATCCCTCTCCCGGAGGTGGAGCACGAATGGGCGATGACCCAGAGCGAGTGGTACGTGTCCGAGCCGGGGGCCGACGGGGTGGCGGTCTTCGACCGGGAGTCGCTGACGCTCGAGGAACCGCGCCATGTCACCTTCAACGGCCGTACCGACGCCCTCTCCGGCGACAACAGCCTCACTATGCGGGTGGGCGAGCGAGCCCGCTTCTACATGGTCAACGAGGGCCTGAACCTCGACTCCAACTTCCACCCGATCGGCTCGCACTGGGACCTGGTCTATCCGGAGGCCGCCACCCATCACGCCAACCGCGCCATTCGTGGCTCGCAGTCCACCCTGGTGGTGGCGGGGGGCGGGACGGTGGTGGAGCTGGAGGCGATGGTGCCGTCCACCATCATCCTGGTCGACCATGCCTTGGTGCGAACCTTCTACAAGGGTGCGATCGGACTGGTGGTGGTCGAAGGGGCGGAGCAGCCCGAGATCTTCTCGGTGCCCGCGCCTGCCGCCGGTGATGGCGATCAGCCCCCGGAGCCGACCGACACCACCGAACCGCCGGCGGCGGCCGGGGCGACGGTGAGCATCCCGGAAGGTGCTTTCGACCCGGCCAACGCCGCCACCGCCTTCACTCCACCGGAGCTGACCGTGGCGGTGGGAACCACCGTGGTGTGGACCAACGACGATGCCATCGCCCACACGGTGACATCCGGAGGCTCCGATGGCACCACCGGCACCCCGGACGGCACCTTCGACTCGGGGTTCCTGAACGCCGGCGACACCTTCTCCTACACCTTCGACCAGGCGGGTGAGTTCGACTACTTCTGCATCCCCCATCCGTGGATGATCGGCAAGGTGATCGTCGAGGGCTGACCCGGCTCGATCGGGCTCGCGCGGCCGGCCTGGTCAGCGGACGGCGTGGGCGAGGGTGTCCTTGCCGGCTCGCTTGGCCTCGTACATGAGCCGGTCGGCCTGTCCGATCACCTCCTGCACCGATGCCGGCGGCTGTGAGAAGGTCACGCAACCGACGCTGACGGTGACCCCGTGGCCGGCGACCGCCAGTTCCGAACGGAGAGCCGCCTGCAGCTTCTCGATTACGGCGGTGGCGGCATCACCGCCGGTCTCCGGCATGAGGAGGGCGAACTCGTCTCCGCCCAGCCGGCCCACCGTGTCGGAGACCCGGACGTTGCCGGCGATGGTGGTGGCGACGGTGCGCAAGACCTGGTCACCGCGGTGGTGGCCGTACTGATCGTTGACATCCTTGAAGTCGTCGAGGTCGAGGTAGGCGATGCTGATCGGATGGTCGTACCGTCCCGCCCTGTACACCTCCTCCTCCGCCACGGCCATGAAGTGGCGGAGGTTGGCCAGACCGGTCAGGGGGTCGCGCCGAGCCAGCTCCTGCTGGCGGCGCAGGGCTCGCCGCAGGGCCAGGAGCAGCGAGCCCACGATCAGGAAGAACCCGAGCCGGACGAGGGCGTTCCAGAGGGGGATGAGGGGGTGAGCGTAGGCCACCCCGGCCAGCCGGTCGGCCGCCAGCCAGAGGGCGGCGCTGGCGACCGCCACGCCGCCGGCCAGGCTCCCGCGGGTGAACCAGGCGGATATACCCACTGGCAGGAGGTAGAAGATCGACACCGACAGCTCGGTTCCGGTCTCGACGTCCAGCGCCGCCACCAAAGCCATCATGGCGATGGCGATGGTGAGGATGGTGACGTGCGACCAGCCTGCCATCTCGGCCTGAAGCCGGCCCAGCCACCCTCCCCGACCAGGAGGCCCGCTCTCCGGGTTCGTGATGAGGTCCTTCACTCGGTTGCGGACAGTATGGCTGGGAAGGGCGTTGGAGGCGATCACCGCATGGTGACGATCAGTCGACGGTCCGTCCGGCGACCGCCCGAGCGGGTCGACGAACGTCGAGCGCCCGTTCCGTGCGCAGGAAGAGGAAGAAGCAGAACGTGGCGGCGGCGGTGAGCAGGTGCCAGACGGCGTGGGCCTGGAACAGCGAGTCGGGCCGGCAGGAGGGATGGTCGGCCGTGCCGGTCAGCCAGATCGTGTAGGCGATCAGAAACGACGCGACTCCCACCCAGAACCAAGGGGTATAGCGTCTTCGCCCGGGCGGGGGATGACGGGCGAAGAGAGCGGGAATCCAGAACAACACCACCCACCAGTGCTGGCCGGGGGCGGCGGCCATCACCCCAGGGGTGATGCCGAAGATGGCCGCCACTGCAAAGCCGACCAAGCCCGACAGGGGACGCAGCCGCGGCGACCAGCATCGGTAGAGCACCTCGGAGATGATCCA
>JBFGJL010000009.1:0-13171 GCA_041577235.1 Acidimicrobiia bacterium
CGACCCCAACGCCCTCGTCTTCGAACAACGGGTCAACGCCGGCAACGACGACGCCGAGGAGGCGGCCGGGGGCAACGTCAGCCGGTCCAGCTCGGACCTCGAGCTGGTCAACGACGGATCGGACCAGACGGTGGGCATGCGCTACGCCAACGTGACTGTCCCGCCGGCGGCGACGATCGTCAACGCCTGGGTGCAGTTCACCGTCGACGAGACCACCTCGCAGGCCACCGACCTCTCGATCCAGGGACAGCTGGCGCCCAACGCCGGCAGCTTCTCTTCGACCAGCTTCGACATCTCCGGCCGTCCCCCCACCGGCGCCTCGGTGGCCTGGTCACCCCCCGCCTGGTCCACGGTGGGAGAGGCCGGACCCGACCAGCAGACCCCCGACCTCACCCCCATCATCCAAGAGATCGTCGACCAGCTCGACTGGGAGAGCGGCAACGCTCTGGCGATCATCGTCACCGGCAGCGGACGACGAACCGCCGAATCGTTCAACGGCGACGCCGCCGCCGCCCCCCTCCTCCACATCGAATACCGCCAGACGGTGGTCATCGACAGCTTCACCTCGTCGCCCACCAACCCCGCCCCTGGCGAACAAGTCACCTTCTCCTGGTCGGTCCGGCACCTCACCGGGGGGGCGGTGAGCTGCACCCTCGACGTCGACGACGACGGCACCACCGACTACACCATCCCCGACTGCCTCACCACCACCACCCAAACCCACACCTATGCCACCGAGGCCTACTACACGGCCCGATTGAACGCCACCGACGGCAATGACGAGGCCCGATCGTCGACGCTGGTCAACGTCGTCGATCCTCAGACCGTGATCGTCGCCGCCGCCGGCGACATCGCCTGCGACCCCACCTCCAGTCACTTCAACGGTGGGGCGGGCACCTCCAACAACTGCCGGATGCTGGCCACGTCGGATGTCATCGTGGACATGAGCCCCCACGCCGTGTTGGCCCTGGGTGACACCCAGTACGAAGAAGGCACCCTCGACCAGTTCCTCCAGTCCTACGACCTGAACTGGGGCCGCTTCAAGGACATCACCTACCCGGCGGTCGGCAACCACGAGTACATCACGCCCGACGCGTCCGGGTACTTCGCCTACTACGGAGCGGCCGCCGGCGACCCCGCCAAGGGCTACTACAGCGTCGACGTTGGCAACTGGCACATCATCTCGCTCAACACCAACTGCTCCAAGGTGGGCGGCTGCAGCGCCGGCAGCCAGCAGGAGCAGTGGATCCGGGCCGACCTGGCCGCCAACCCGGCCTCCTGCTGACTCGCCTACTTCCACCATCCCCGGTTCAGCTCGGGGGCGATCGGGAACATCGACTGGTCACGCGACATGTGGCAGGCGTTGCACGAGGCGGGGGCCGAGCTGGTGCTGGCCGGGCACGACCACAACTACGAGCGGTTCGCCCCGCAGGACGCCGACGGGAACGCCGACCCCACCGGGCCGCGCGAGTTCGTGGTCGGGACCGGTGGGCGCAACCACACCAGCATCGGCTCGGTGCAGCCCAACAGCGAGGTTCGCCACAGCGGGACCTACGGAGTGCTCAAGCTGACCCTGCGGCCCACCAGCTATGAGTGGGAGTTCGTTCCCGAGGCCGGCGAGACCTTCACCGACACCGGCACCGCCGACTGCCAGTGAGACCGCCCGACCCAGGTCACGGCACGTACTGCTCGGTGATGGAAGTGACCTCTCCATCGGTGACCACCAGCCACACTCCCGGCTGCCCGAGGTTACCCCGCTCGGCCCGGGCGGTGATCCAGGCGGCGTAGTCGATGGTGGCCAGATCGGGTCCGCCCATCGACGGCAACCAGCTGACCTGGACCTCGTCGGCCACCGGCACGGTGCGCAACATGGGATTGTTGTTGCGGACGTAGTAGTCGTTGGGCGGGGGTGACTCCTCGCCGTCCTCGGCGGCGGCCTGGGCGGAGGCCGGCAGGCTGAACCAGCAGGCCAGGTCGAAGGTGAGCTCAGTCGCCGCCACCTCGTCGAGGTAGCCGAACCACTCGCCGTCGGGCAGCTCGTCCGTCCCGGGCGTGCACCCGGACCCATCGGCCAGATCCTCGGTGCGAAACGGGGAAGTCGTCCCCTCTCGCGTGTATTCGACGCACTCCCGCTGGAGCCAGTTGAAGAACAGCGAGCAGCTCCCGTTGATCGCAAACCTCACCCGCTCCACGTCCTCGAACTGGAAGGCGGTCGAGGTCAGCTGGGCGAGCAAGGCTTCGCTCCCGCAACTCGTCGAGGCGTTGTTGAGCTGAGCGCGAACGTCCTCGAAGTCGACCGACAGGATCCCGTCGTTGCCCAGGGTCACCGAACGGATCACCTCGGAGGTATCGGCCGAGAAGAAGGAGCTGGCGCCGTCGGCCGCTTCCGGGTCGGTGGGCCCGCCCACCAGGGCGTCGAAGGCGACGACGAGCCGATCCAAATCGGCCGGGAACTCGCGCGGGTATCCCTTCACCTCGCTGCAGTCGGCTCCGTCGCCGTGCGAGAAGAAGACCTCCACCGTCTGGGTCGCCACCGGTTCCGTGGTCGTCGGGGCAACGGTCGTCGTGGTGGGAGCCACGGTGGTCGGCGGCGACGTGGTGGGGGGAGACGTGGTCCCGCTCGGACCGCTGGTGGTGGTCGGAGCGGTGGCGTCTGCGCAGGCGGCGATCACCAGCAGCAGCACCGAGACCATGGTGGTCGTGCGCAGGGACTTCATGAGGTCATCATCCTCTCCGGAGGCTCGGCCACTCCAGAGTCCGACGGCTGTTGTGGGCGAGACCCCTCTCGAGGTGAGACGTGCTCGGGGTCACCAGAGGTTCCGCCCAGCTCCGCATCCCCGACGGTGGCCGGCCGGTACTCTCTCCCCGTGCCAGCCGCCGCCCGCCGCGTGCAGAGGACCTACCTGCTGCTCACCGTCCTGTCGACCCTGGCGGCCTCGTTCATCTGGGGGATCAACACCCTGTTCCTGCTGGATGCCGGCCTCACCAACACCGAAGCCTTCACTGCCAACGCCTTCTTCACGGTGGGCCAGGTCCTGTTCGAGGTTCCCACCGGCGTGGTGGCCGATACGCGGGGACGCCGGCTCTCCTACCTGCTCGGGGCAGCCACGTTGCTGGTCTCGACCGTGCTCTACCTGGTCATGTGGCAGACGAGGGCGCCGCTGTGGGGCTGGGCGGTGTCGTCCATCCTGATCGGATTGGGCTTCACCTTCTTCTCGGGGGCGGTAGAGGCGTGGCTGGTGGACGCCCTCGACTTCACCGGCTACGAGGGAGGACTCGAGTCGGTCTTCGCCCGTGGCCAGACCTTCACCGGAGCCGCCATGCTGACCGGCTCGGTGGCGGGCGGTTTCATCGCCCAGGCCACCAACCTGGGCGTTCCCTACCTGCTGCGGGCGGGGCTGTTGGGACTGGCGCTGGGGGCGGCGTGGTGGCTGATGCGGGACCTGGGGTTCACACCGGCGAGAGGGCGGGGAGCCCGAACGGAGATCAGACGAATCGCCCGGGCCTCGATCGACGCCGGATGGCGTAACCCGCCGGTTCGCTGGCTCATGCTGGCCTCGCCCTTCTCCGCCGGGGTGGGCATCTACGCCTTCTACGCCATGCAGCCCTACCTGCTGGAGCTGTACGGTGACCGGGGCGCCTTCGGGATCGCCGGCCTGGCGGCCGCCATCCTGGCCGGCGCGCAGATCATCGGGGGTCTGGTGGTGCCGCTGGTGCGACGGATGGTACGGCGGAGGACCCACGCCCTCCTGTTGGGGTCGGCGACCAGCACCGCCGCGCTGCTGCTGATCGGGCTCACCTCGAGCTTCTGGGCGGCCATCGTGCTGCTGTCGGTGTGGGCGTTAACCTTCTCGGCGGTCACCCCGATTCGGGCGGCCTACGTGAACGGGCTCATCCCCTCCGAGCAGCGAGCCACCGTCCTCTCGTTCGATGCGCTGATGGCCTCGGCCGGCGGAGTGGTGGGCCAGCCGGCGCTGGGAAGGGTGGCGGACGTGTGGAGCTACTCGACCTCCTACGTGGCATCGTCGGCGATTCAGGCCTTCGCCATTCCGTTCTTGGCGCTGGCCCGGCGCGAGCGAGCCTCGTCCGACCCCATCACCGAGCCGGCCACCGGCTGAGGGCAACCGGTACGCTCGAAGCTCGATGACCACCGATGCGGCCGACGCGATCTCGAGGAGAAGTCCACCTCCTACCTCGAGCTGTTCTTCGACCTGGTGTTCGTCTTCGCCGTCACCCAAGTGTCCGCCTTTCTCCACGACGACCCCAGCTTCGGAGGGCTGGGCAGGGGGGCGCTCCTGCTCTTGATGCTGTGGTGGACCTGGTCGCTGTACACCTGGACCACCAATTGGACGGGCACCGACCGGCTGGGGATCAGGCTGTCGCTGATCGGGTCGATGGGGGGCGGCGCTGGTGATGGCGATCGCAGTCCCGGAGGCGTTCGGATCGACGGGACCGGCTAGCGTCGGCTCATGGCGACCATCCGGCGGCTCACCGATTCCTGCCTGCTGGTGACCGACAACGCCGGTGCCGTCACCCTCCTCGACCCGGGCTTCTTCACCTTCGAGTCCGGGGAGATCGACCTCGATTCGATCGGCGACGTCCAGCGGATCATGATCACGCACGAGCACGCCGACCACGTCAACGCCGAGTTCGTGCGCTGGCTGGTGGACCGGGGCCCCGACGTCACGGTCCACGCCAACTCGGCGGTGGCCGACCTGCTCGCCCCCCACGACATTCCCGTGGACACCGACGATCCGATCGGGGTCAGATCGGAGGATGTGCTGCACGAGCGGATCCCCACCGGGGCCACACCCCCCAACCGGGCCTACACGATGGAAGGCCTGCTCACCCATCCGGGCGACAGCTACCAGCCCACCCGGACCGCCCCCGTCCTCGCCCTCCCGCTGCTGGCGCCCTGGGGATCGGCCACCGCCAGCGTGGAGTTCGCTCGCCGCCTCGGGCCGCGCCAGGTGATACCCATCCACGACTTCTACCTCAGCGCCGGGGGACGGAGCTGGATCGCCGGCCTGGTCCGGAAGGTGCTGGGCGCCGACGGCGTCGAGCTGGTTCCGCTCGACTGGGGCGAGGGCTACACGGTCTGAGTCCGGGTCTCGCCCCCGCTCCCCTCCCTCCCAGAAATGGCTTGACAGCGATAACTTATCCGACATAACTTATCGCTGTTCAGTTATGAGAGAGGGGCATCATGAGACTGTTGGCCGATCTGCTGGTTCGTTTTCGCAAATCCGTCCTCCTCCTGGCCCTGACCGGGATCCTGGTAGCCGGGTCGATCGGCGGTGGGGTGGCGGGGTCGCTCTCCAACGGCGGGTTCGACGACCCCGACGCCGAGGCCACCGTGGCCGCCCGCCTCCTCGCCGACCGCTTTGGGGCGGGTGCCCCCCACCTGGTGATGGTGGCGACCGCTCCCGGCTCGGTCGACGACCCGGCCTCCGTTCGGGCCGGCGTCGATCTCACCAGCCGGCTGGAGGCGGAAGCGGGGGTGGAGGAGGCCACCTCCTACTGGACCCTCGGCGCTCCTTCCCGGCTCCGCTCCGCCGACGGGACCCGGGCGCTGGTGTTCGCCACCCTCAGCGGAGAGCAGGGGGAGATCCTGGACCGGTCGGCCGAGCTGGTCGGCGCCTACCGAGGCCGGTTCCACGGCTTGGAGGTGGCGGTGGGCGGGTCGGGTGCGTTCTTCGCCGAGGTGCAGGACACGGTGGAGGGCGATCTCGCCCGGGCCGAGGCGATCGCCTTTCCCATCACCCTGGCGTTGATGATCGTCATCTTCGGATCGGTGGTGGCGGCGCTACTCCCGCTGGCCGTGGGGGTGATCGCCATCGTGGGCACGTTCCTGGTCCTGCAACTGCTCACTCAGGTCACCGAAGTGTCGATCTTCGCCCTCAACCTCACCACCGCGCTCGGCCTGGGCCTGGCCATCGACTACGCCTTGTTCGTGGTGTCCCGGTTCCGCGAGGAGCTGGCGGCCGGACACGAGCCGCCGGAAGCGGTGCGGCGGACGGTGGAGACCGCCGGACGCACCGTCCTCTTCTCGGCGGGAACGGTGGCGGTGTCGCTTTCGGCCATGCTGGTCTTCGACCTGGCCTTCTTGCGCTCGATGGGGTATGCCGGGATCGCGGTGGTGGCGGTCGCCGCCGCCGGGGCCGTGATCGTGCTCCCGGCCCTGCTGGCAGTGCTGGGCCGCAACGTCGACCGGCTGCGGGTGCGTCGCCGGTCGGTGCCCGACGGCGAAACCGGCGTGTGGCATCGCCTCGCCACAACCGTCATGCGCCGGCCGGTGCCGATCGCCACCGCGGCGGTGCTGGTGCTGGCCCTGCTGGGCGCCCCCTTCTTTGGGGTGAGGCTGGGGGCGTCGGACGAGCGGGTGCTGGCCCCGTCCTCCGAGGCGCGGCAGGTGGGGGAGGTGCTCCGATCCGAGTTCGGTTCGTTCGAAACGTCCCCGCTGTCGGTGGTCTTGCCAGAGACGGGTGGCGACGAGGTCGCCTCGTATGCCGCCGAGCTCTCATCCCTGGACGGGGTGGGCCGGGTGGACTCGGCCGTCGGCACCTTCATCCGCGGCGTGCTGGTGGTTCGTCCCGGGCCGGCCCACACCCGGTTCGCCGGCGAGGCCGGCACCTACCTCGATGTCGTCCCCTCGGTCGATCCCCTCTCGGAGCGGGGAGAGGCGCTGGTCCGGGAGGTACGGGCCGCCCCCGCCCCCGGGCCGGCGCTGGTGGGCGGGGCCGGCGCCAACCAGGTCGACACCGCCGCGTCGATGAGGGGCGACCTGCCCTGGGCGCTGGGGATCATCGGGGCGGTCACGTTCGTGGTGCTGTTCATGATGTTTGGTTCGATCGTGGTGCCGGCCAAGGCGGTGGTGCTCAACCTGCTGTCGCTGTCGGCCGCGTTCGGGGCGATGGTGTGGATCTTCCAGGAGGGAAACCTGTCCGGTCTGCTGGGCTTCACCGCCACCGGCAGCCTCGACATCACCATGCCGATCCTCATGTTCTGCATCGCCTTCGGCCTCTCGATGGACTACGAGGTGTTCCTGCTGTCGCGCATCAAGGAGGAGTACGACCGAAGTGGAGACAACGAGGCCTCGGTGGCGGAGGGGCTGGAGCGGACCGGACGGATCGTCACCGCCGCCGCCACCTTGATCGCGGTGGTGTTCGTCGCCTTCGCCACCTCCGGGGTGAGCTTCATCAAGATGATGGGGGTGGGCCTCACCTTGGCGGTGCTGGTCGACGCCTTCATCGTCCGTGCCACCCTGGTCCCGGCCTTCATGCGACTGGCCGGGGACTCCAACTGGTGGGCGCCCCGTTTTCTCCGACCCGTCTACCGACGGTTCGGCATCCGTGAGAGTCAGGACCACGGGGCAGACCGGCCTACAGTGGCGGTGGCGACCCGAGAGTTGTGATGTCAGCACCTCCTCCTGCTTCGACCCGGTCCCGGCGGGGGCCGGGTCGAACGCGTCCCCATCGGGCTCGCAAGGGAGAAGGCGACCGGCTGCGCCGGCAGCTGCTGGATGCGGCCGAGGAGCTGCTGGCCGAACGGGGCTCGGTAGAGGCGGTGACGTTGCGAGACATCGCCCGCCGCTGCGGGGTTTCCGCCACCTCCATCTACCTCCATTTCCCCGACAAGGAGTCGTTGTTCTTCCACTGCTGCAGCCGCCGGTTCGTGGAGTTGATCGCCCGGCTCAGCGAGGTGCTGGACCCGGACCAGACGGTGGTCGAGCGACTGATCGCCATGGGCCGGGCCTACGTCGATTACGGCCTGGAGCGGGGAAACCACTACCGGGTGCTGTTCGTGCACATGCCTCCCGACAGCCTCTCCCCCGAGCAGCTGGAGACCACCCCGGGCCGACAGGCCTTCTCGATGCTGGTCTCGGCGGTGGCGGAGGGAATCGCCTCCGGGGAGCTGCGGAACGACCGTAGCGCCGAGGAGGTGGCGGTGGCCCTGTGGGCGACCGTGCACGGACTGGTGCTGATCCTCCTGGGCGGCCACCAGGACCTCGATCTGCCGCGTCGGGAGACGCTGATCGAGGCGACACTCGAAGTCCTGCGCCAGGGGATCGTGCCCCCGCCGGCCTGACCGATCCTGGGGCGCTAGGGTCGCCCGATGCCGACGCCGGACCAATTGGCCAGGGCCTTCGCCCGCAACGCCGCCTACCTCGGGCGGGCCGTAGCCGGCATCGACCACTCCGCCAGCCTCCTCCAGCCTCCCGCTCCGGCCAACTGCCTCAACTGGACCGTCGGCCATGTGGTCCACTACCGCGATGTGATCCTGGAGCTGCTGGACCGGCCGCCCGTGGGCGGCGAGGGGGAGCTGGACCGCTACCGCCAGGAGTCGGAGCCGATCCGAGCCGAAGGGCCGGGAGTGGTGCGCTTCGAGCGCCTGCTCGAGTTGCTGGAGACTGGGCAGGGTCAGCTGGCCGAGGCGCTGACAGCCGTTTCCGAGGAGCGGCTGGCCGAGCCGATGGAGTTGGGAGAACGAACAACCACCCGGGGGTCGCGGGTCTTCTTCTACTACTTCCATGACACCCTCCACATCGGGCAGGCGGATGTTCTGGCCGAGCTCAGCCGCTAGCCGGCCACCGCCGGCGCTAGCCACGGAGGTCCGCTCAGGTACTTCCAGCCGGCGTCGGGCAGCACCGCCACCGCCGTCCCGCCCTCCCGCGCCAGGACCTCGCGGGCGGCGTGGAGGATCGCTCCCGACGACGTGCCCACGAACATGCCCTCCAGCTCCATGGTCTCGGCCATCTGCCGCTCGGCGATCGCCTTGCCCACCTGGTGACGGTCGGTGACCCGGGACAGATCGGCCACCGGGGGTTGGAAGGGATCGTCCTGGGAGCGCATGCCGCCGATGGGGTCGTCCACGAAGGGCTCGACCGAGTGGATCCGCAGCTCCGGCCAGACCGCCAGCAGTCCCCGGCTGTTGCCGGTGAGGGTGCCGCCGGTGCCGTAGGCGGCGAAGAAATGGGTCGGGGGCCGCGGGTCGGGCCACTGCTTCAGGATCTCCTGGGCGGTCCCGAACAGGTGGGCGTATGCGTTCCAGCGGTTCCCGTACTGGAAGAGCATGTGACCCTCCCCCGCCTCCACCAGCTCCCGGGCGTGGGCGATCGCATCGTTCGGGCCACCCTCGACCTCGATCAGCTCCGCCTGATAGGCCCGGAGCAGGTGCTTGCGCTCGGGAGTGGCGGCGGTGGGGAGGCAGATCACCATCCGCCGGCGATGGATCAGCGCCAGCCGGGCGAGGCCGATCCCGGTGTTGCCGGAGGTGGCCTCGACCAGCGGCACGCCGGGCGCGAGCTTGCCGTCGCGTACCGCGTTCTCGTACATGAACCAGGCGGCCCGGTCCTTGACCGAGCCGGTGGGGTTGTACCACTCGAGCTTGGCCCACAGCCGGGCCCGGTCCGACCCGAGCGAGCGCAGCTCCACCAGGGGGGTGTTGCCGGGTTTCAAGGCGGCGACGGTACCCCTCCCGGGCGTAGCTCCCAAACGGAGAGGGAACCATCTCACCACTCTCCGCCGTCCAACCACCACGGCAAGGACGGAGGTAGTCCGTGAGACGGTTGATGACGGTGGCGAGCCTGGCGATGGTGGCGGTGGTTCTCTCTGCGACGACGGCGATGGCCTGTGGGTTCCTGGTGTCGGAGAACGGGTCGGTCCAGCTGGGCAAGACCACCACCTTCGTCGCCTGGGAGGATGGCATCGAGCACTACATCACCAACTTCACCTTCTCCGGTCCTGCCGAGTCGTTCGGTTCGATCATTCCCCTCCCGGCCGAGCCCACCGACGTGAAGCGGGCCGGGGACTGGACGCTGCAGCGTTTGGTGTTGGAGGTCACTCCGCCCGTCGCTGAGGGCCTCCTGTTCGCCGCCTCCGCCGGCGAGGACGCCTCCCGGGCGCAGGTGCTCTTCCGGACCAGGATCGACTCGCTCGACATCGTGGTCCTCAAGGGGGGTGGCTCCGAGGTGCTGCGATGGGTCAACGACAACGGGTTCGACCTGCCGCCCGGTCCGGAGACCGACCACATGCTGGAGTACTACGCCAGCCGCTCTCCCTACTTCCTGGCCGCCCGCTTCGACGCCGAGGCCGCTGCCCAGGACGGCTTCACCTCGGGCGACGGGATCCCGGTTCAGATCACCATGCCGACTCCCCGCCCTTGGGTTCCGCTCCACATCCTGCACGGGGCCAAGCCCGACTCCGAGATCATCGAGGCGGACGTGTTCCTCCTCACCCCCGAGCGGCCCGATCTCCTCTACGGTGAGGGCATCACCATCGAACGCTCGGAGCCGGCGAACCGGCTGCTGCTGGACGACCTGCGGTCCGACGCCAACATGGAGTGGGTGCCACGTTCGGGATGGTTCACCTACCTGTCGCTCAGCACACGGGCCGAGAACGTGGTGTACGACCTGTCGGTGGGCGTGGGGGACGTCGCCCCCTCCTTCGTGGACGCCGGCCTGACCCGTTTCGAGCCCGACCGCCCGCAATGGGAGTCGTTCGGACTGGAACCGATCGACCCGGACGAGAACCGGCGGCTGGTCTCTCTGGCGATCGTCGTCGCCTTGGTGGCCGGGCTCGCCGGCGGAGCGGTGGTGGCGGCCATCCGCGGGCGCCGTCCTCGGCCTGAGCCTGCCGCCGAGCGGGAGAGGATCGGGGCCGGCGTCTGAGGCCCCGACACTGACGCCGCCCCCCTACCCTGACCCGTCCCCGACCTTTCCCTGAGTACGAATCGGGGTCTTTCACCCATTGCCGGCGGCACCGGCCGGAGTCATGCTGGAACCATGAGAGAGCCATCGAAGATCGACAAGCCGCTCCTGATCGTGGGGGTGGTGGTGCTGGTGCTGGTGATCGGGGCGGTGGCCCTGGTGGTGGGCGGGCCCCGCACCGCCGACCTCGATCGCGGTACCCCGGCCGGAACCGTCCAGGCCTACGTGCAGGCGGTGCTCGACCGGGACTGGGACGCCGCCCGGGCGCTCCTGCTGGAGCCGGGTGAGCCCTGCCGGAACGAGCGATCCTACGAGGACGAGACCGTGCGGGCGGTGGTCGATCGGGTAGACGAGAAAGGGGCGCGAGCGTCGGTGACGCTGCTCGTCTCGTTTCGTGGTGGAGACGACCCGTTCAACCAGTACGAATGGTCCGATACTCAGACCTTCGATTTGACCCGCCAGGGGGACTGGATGATCGAGCAGGTGCCCTGGCGCTTCCAGATCCTGTGCGAGAGAGGAGACTGACGATGGGCGTGCTGGCGATTCTGGTGGCATTGGCCATACCCATCGCCCTGGTGGCAGGGGTGGTGGCAGTGGTGCGCCGGGCCGGTGGCGGCTCGGGGGAGGCGGCCGGTTCGACTCGCCGCTTCGTCACCTATCTGCTGGCTCTGGGCGTCCTGATCGTCGGAGCCGTAGGTCTGGCGATGGTCGTCAACCTGCTCATCCCGGATCGGGGAACGGAGATCATCCGCACCGGTTCCGCCGACGTGGCCGCCGCCGTGGCGTTGACGGTGGTGGGGGTCCCCGCCTTCTTGCTGCTGTGGCGGTGGCTAGCCAAGCGCCTCACCACCGACCGGACCGAGCGGCGTTCCCCCGGGTGGGCGTTGTTCCTCACCGTCACGATCGCCATCTTCCTGGTCGGGGCCCTCAGCGGCCTGGGCAGCGGGTTGGCCTGGGCGGTCGGAGTCGACGAGTTCGGCAAGGGCGGGCTCGGGTACGGGATCGTCTGGGCGGGGGTTTGGGCATGGGCCTGGTTGGAGCTGCGCGGACCCCGCCGGCCGGAGCGGATGGAGGACGCCCCGGTGATGGTGGGATCGACGGTCTCCTTGGCGGTGCTGGCCGGCGGAGCCTTTCTGTTCCTCCAGTCGCTGTTCGACGCCGGCTACGCCGGCGCCACCGGCGGCGAGGTGGTGGCGGCCGGGTTGGGCGACGACCTGGTGCGAGGCTTCATCTGGCTGGCCCTGGGCGGAGCCGCCTGGTGGCTGCACTGGCTGACGGTGGGGCGGCTTCGTCCCGCCTCGGGGCTCCGCAACGTCTACCTGCTGGTGGTGGGAACGCTAGGCGGCACCCTGGTGGCCCTCTCGGCGGCGGGCGGCGCCCTGTTCGTCACCCTCACCTGGCTGTTGGGCGATCCCGACTCCTCGGCGGCGGCCCACTTCAGTGACATCCCCGGCATGGTGGCGGCCTTCCTGGTCGGATTCGCGGTGTGGAGGTACCACCGGACGGTGGTGACCGCCGACCCCGAGGTCTTCGAGACCGAGACGGGTCGTGCCTATAGGTACCTCCTGGCCGGGGTCGGGCTGATCGCCGCTGCCTCCGGTCTGGGGGTGACCGTCAACGCCCTGCTGGCAGCGTTGGTGGCGCCGGTGGCGGCGCGGGGCGACGTCGACACGCTGCTGGGCGGCATCACGGCGCTGGCGATCGGCTTGCCGGTGTGGTGGGCGACCTGGACCCCCATGCAGCAGCGGCGGGCGGGTGACCCCTCCGAGATCCGGTCGGGCGCCCGCCGGGTCTACCTGGCCGCCCTGGCCGGGCTGGGCGGGATCGTGGCGGTGGTGACCCTCTCCTTCATCGTCTTCCAGCTCATCGAGGGGATCCTGGACGGTCAGAGCTTCTCCGCCCTGATCGACTCGACCCGGGTCCCGCTCGGGCTGTTGGTGGCGACCATCGTGGTGGCCGGCTACCACTGGGCGGTGTGGCGGCACGACCGCGCCGTCGTCCCGGCGGCCGACCGCCCGGTGGAACTGCGTCGCCTGGTGCTGGTGACCTCCGACGAGGGAGACCTCGCCGCCCGGCTGCGAACGCTGACCGGGGCGACGGTGACGGTTTGGCACCGGTCGGACCAGGACGGTCCCCAGCCCTCGGCGGAAGCGGTGGCGGAGGCGCTGGCCGGAATCACCACCGAACGGGCTCTGGTGATCACGGCCGGGGAAGGTCCCGTCCAGGTGATACCTCTCGAAGACTGAGCGAGGCTGCGGGCCGACCGGTCCCGGCGAGAAATCGGCCTCCGGTGCCTGCTCGCCGTCATCGACCGCGGTACGCTCCGGCCAGCGCACCAGAGAGAGGCACGGTGGCGGGCATACTCGGATTCGGCGGCTACGTTCCCGAACGGGTGATGACCAACGAGGACTGGGCGAGGCTGGTGGACACCAGCGACGAATGGATCACCACCCGCACCGGGATCAA
>JBFGJL010000010.1:0-11191 GCA_041577235.1 Acidimicrobiia bacterium
AAGCGGCTGCTGGCCGAGGCCGGTCATCCCGACGGGATCGACCTGACCCTCTACACGTCGGACGTCTTCGGAGGTCTGGTGGACATGGCCGTCGCCTTCAAGGAGGTGGTGGCGCCGGCCGGCATTCGGGTCGAGGTCGTCAAGCACCCGGCCGAGACCTACTGGGATCAGGTGTGGCTGGTCAAGCCGATGTACACGTCGTACTACAACCGGCGCCATCCCAACGAGGCGCTGAATCTGGTGTACGTGAGCAACGCGACTTGGAACGAACCGCAGTACAAGAGCCAGAAGCTCGACGATCTGGTCGCTCAGGGACTGGCCACCACCGATCCCGAGGAGCAGCAAAGGATCTACTCCGAGGCGCTGGAGCTGGTGGCGAACGAAGCGGGGACGATGATTCCCTACTTCATCAACACCCTCTGGCCAGCCAAGGCCAACCTGGAGGGCATCATCCTCGATCCGCAACGGTCCGTGATGTTCCATGAGGCGTGGCTCGCCTAGTCGAGTCTGACCGGGTATGACCGAGCCGGGCGGAGGCGCCGTACCGAGGCACACTCGCCTCACGACGGTGGCCCGGACGCTCGGGGTCGCCGTCGTCACGCTGTGGGTCATCTCCCTGGTGACCTTCGCCGCGGTCAACGTCCGCCCGCCGATCGACGTCGCCCGCAATGTGCTCGGAAGGGAGGCCACTCCCGCCGCCCTCGAGGCGTACGTCGAGAGTCGGGGACTCGACCGGCCTGCCTATCAGCGCTACGCCAGCTGGCTGGGCGACTTCGTGCAGGGTGATTGGGGCGAGTCGCCGGTCACCAACCGGCCGGTGCGCGACGACGTGTTGCCCCGCTTGCAGTTCACGCTGCTGCTGGCGGTGATCTCACTGGTCATCGCCCTGCCGCTGTCGGTCGCACTCGGGGTCTTCATGGCCAAACGGTCCGGCAAGGCGTCCGATCTCTCCTTGCTGATCGGGACTGTGGTGCTCGCCGCCATGCCCGAGTTCGTGATCGGGATCGGACTGATCATGCTGTTCGGCGTCGCCCTCGGCTGGTTCCCGGTCGACTCCACCGCCCTCTCCTTCGGCACGCTGGGCGAGCAGGCGATGGCCTTCGTCCTCCCCACTCTCACCCTGGTGCTCGCCATGCTCCCCCACATCTCCCGGATCGGCCGGGCCGCAGCTCGGGAGGCGCTGGCAGCTCCCTACGTGGCCGCCGCCCTGCTCCGAGGCTTGTCGAAGCGACGGGTCACGTGGGACCACGCCATGCGGAACGCGGCGGTGCCGCTGGTCAACGCGGTCGCCATCAACGTCGTTTACCTGCTCGCCGGCGTGATCGTGGTCGAGAACGTGTTTGCCTTCCCCGGCGTCGGCCAGCTGTTCGTGCAGGCGATCGGGGCGGGTGACACGATCACGGTCCTGGCCATTGCGGTGGTGATGGGGGCCATGTTCATCGCCATCAGCCTGATCGCCGATCTGCTCGTCGTCTACTTCAACCCACGGCTCAAGGGCTCGGCCGCATGAGTACCGTCACCGGACCTCTGGCCCCGGGCGGACCGGAAGACGTGCTCGTCGAGGTCGACGAGGAGCGGCGGCCGCCCTCCGCCTGGCGGACGGTGGTCGGGTCGGTCGAAGGGCGGGTCGGTCTGGTCTTGGCGGTGGTCATGCTGGGGGTGATCGCCTTCGGGCCACTGCTGGCGCCCTATCTGCCCAACGAAATCGGGGTGGGGCCCGCCTATTCGAGTCCCGGAGGCGACAGCCTGCTCGGCACCGACAATCTCGGCCGCGACGTGCTCAGCCGCTTCCTGACCGGAGGCAGGACCGTCCTGTTGGTTCCGCTGGCCGCCGTCGCCCTCGCCCTGTTGGTGGGAGGTGGGCTCGGGATGTTCGGCGCCTACTCCCGGGGCCGGGCGGACGCCCTCATCACCCGCTCCTTCGACTTGCTGATGACGCTGCCGCCCCTGCTGCTGGTGCTGGTGCTGATCGCCGGCTTCGGTACCTCGATGACCGTGCTGGTGGTGACGGTTGCCACGGTGTTCACCCCCCGGGTCGGTCGGGTCGTGCGCGGGGCGAGCCAGGCGGTCGTCACCAGCGAGTACGTCGCCGCCGCTCAGGCCCGGGGTGAGCGGACCGTCGCCATCCTGGTCCGCGAGGTGCTCCCCAACACCGCTGCCCCGGTGATCGCCGACACCGCCCTCCGGATCACCTATGCCATCATCTTCGTGGCCACCCTCAACTTCCTCGGCCTGGGCGTGCAGCCTCCCAGCTCGGACTGGGGGCTGATGGTGGCCGAGTCCCGCAATTTCATCGCCGTCGCCCCCTGGGCGACCCTGGCCCCCGCCGCCGGCATCGCCGCCCTCTCGATCAGCTTCAACCTGATTGCGGACGCCCTCACCCGGCACATCACCCGCGACTCGGCCCACGGCACCCTCCCGTTATGACGCAGGCGGTCTTCGACATTCGCGACCTGACGGTGGCCTACCCGCGGGCGGACGGGGGCGACAACGTCGTCGTCTGGAGGGCCAGCCTGGCGTTGGAGGCGGGTGCCGTCCTCGGCCTGGCCGGCGAGTCCGGATGTGGGAAGTCGACCACGGCCCTCGCCTCGATCGGCTTTCGGACTCCGGGCACGCGGATCCTCGAGGGGACCTCGCGGCTGGGCGGGATCGATCTGCTGACGCTGACCACCGCCCAGCTGCGCGGATTGTGGGGCGGCCGGGTCGCCTATGTCGCGCAAAACGCCACCACCGCCCTCAACCCGGCCATCCCCATCGGGCGGCAGCTGGCGCAGCCCCTGGAACAGCACCTGGATCTCAAGGGCAACGAGCTACGGGAACGCCAGCTCGAGCTGCTCGAAGCGGTGCGGATTCCCGATCCCTCGTCCGCCCTCGGTCGCTACCCCCACCAGTTCAGCGGAGGCCAGCAGCAGCGGATCGCCATCGCCATCGCCATCTCCTGCCGGCCCGACGTTCTCATCCTCGACGAGCCGACCACCGGACTGGACGTCACCACCCAGGCTCGGATCTCCGAGCTCCTCCGAACCATCATCGACGAGACCGGCGTCGCCACCTTGTATGTCAGCCACGACCTCGCCCTCCTCTCGACCATCGCCGATCGCCTCGCCATCATGTACGCCGGCGAGCTGATCGAGGAAGGCCCGGCTGGCTCGGTCGGCCTCCAGCCCCGGCACCCCTATACCCGCGCCCTGCTGGCGTCGGTGCCGAGCGCCCACGACCGCCGCTCCGTCACCGGTATGCCGGGTAGGCCGCCCTCCAGTGTCGTGCTCGACTCCTGTTCGTTCGCCCCCCGCTGTCCCCACGTGGCCGACGTCTGCCGGGAAGGTCCCATCTCGTTCCGCCCGATCGACGAGACCACCCGGGTCCGCTGCGTGCGGGTGGAGGAGATCGAGGACAGGGCCGAGGCGCTCACCAGCCTGGAGGGTCACGAGGTGGGCGGCCGCCTGCTGGAAGTGGTCGACCTGTGGAGCGCGTACGCCAAGGCGGCGGCGCCGGTCGTGCGGGGGGTGTCGTTCGAGGTGGCACGGGGTGAGACGGTGGGGATCGTCGGAGAGAGTGGGAGCGGCAAGTCGACCCTCTTGCGGGGCATCGCCGGGCTGCACCCTCCCCGGTCCGGGTCGATCAGGTTCGAGGGCACCGAGCTGGCACCAAAGGCAGTACGGCGACCACGGCCTCTCCGCCGCCAGCTCCAGATCGTCTTCCAGAATCCCGATTCGTCCCTCAACCCGCGTCACACCGTGCTCGAGATCCTGCGCCGGCCGATCCGGCTGTTCCGAGACGACGTCGCCCAGTCGGACGAGCAGAGTGCGATCACCGAACTGCTGGAAGAGGTCAAGCTGCCCCGCGAGGTGCTGCATCGCTACCCGGGTGAGCTGTCCGGCGGCCAAAAGCAGCGGATTGCTCTCGCCCGTGCCTTTGCCGCCCAGCCATCGGTGCTGCTGTGCGATGAGGTCACCTCGGCGCTGGACGTCTCCGTACAGGCGACGATCATCGAGCTCATCGCCAAGCTCTCCGCCCACTTCGGGACGGCCGTCGTGTTCGTGAGCCACGATCTCGCCGTCGTCCGCACGATCGCCGACCGGGCTCTGGTGATGAAGGACGGGGAGGTGTGCGAGTCGGGGAGCACCGAGCTGCTGTTCACCGCCCCGGCTCATCCCTACACGCAGGAGCTGCTCTCGGCCATCCCGGAGGTGGGGGGAGTGGTGGGAGGGGCGGCCTGAGAGCAGCTTCGATCGCCCCGGTGGAGGCTGCCCACCTCCCGCCTATGCTGGCGGGGAGTGGCACGGGTCAACGTCACCTTCGAGGAGTACCAGGAGGGGCGGTTGCCGCCGGTGTGCGTGCTCTCGGGTGAGCGGGCCGACCGTATGGTCACCTACCGGACCCAGATCCCCCGCCGGCGCGGGGGTGAGGTGACGCCGGGGCGTCTGCTGCGGGCGCTGGAGAGCCTGGTCGATCTGCTCGACGTGCGTCGCTCGCAGGACCTCCTCCTGGGCCGGCTCCCGGTCTCGTCGGAGGTGTACCGGCGCCTCCGCCGGTCCCGCCAGGTTTGGACCGCCGTCCTCCGGGTGAGCGCCGTCACCCTGCTGGTCGCCGCCTGGGTGGGGGCGGCCTGGTCGCCGGCGGTGGCCATCCTCTCGATCGTGGCGATCGGGCTGGCAGTGCGGGGACGGCAGCGCTGGCATCGGGCCCAGCCTCGCGCCACCCTCACCCACGGAGGCGGCCTGGTGACCATCGACAACGTGCACGAGGATTTCGCCGCCGCCACCCGTTCCCGCTTCTGACGCGGACCGGGCCGACCGCTCGGTGACCCCCGAGACCTAGTGTTGCCGCCATGGTCGAGGTCGGGATCATCGGCGTGGGAGTGATGGGGGCAGGGCACGCCCGCTATCTGACCCGCTCGGTGCCGGCCGCCCGGGTCGCCGGCATCTACGACCTCGACCGGGCCCGAGCAGAGGAGGTGGCCGCCGAGGTCGGAGCGACGGTCGCCGACGATCCCGACCAGCTGATCGCCGGCGGCTCGCTGGACGGGGTCCTGATCGCCTCGCCCGACGCCACCCATTCCGGGCTGGCGCTGGCCTGCCTCCGGGCCGGACTGCCAGCGCTGGTGGAGAAGCCGCTCGCCACCAACCCGGACGAGGCCCGGCGAGTGGTCGAGGTGGAAGGAGAGAGCCGCCTCATCTCGGTCGGGTTCATGCGCCGGTTCGATCCCCAGCACCGTGCCCTGCGGCAGGCAGCCGCAGACGGGTCGATCGGCCGTCCCCTCCTCTTCCGGAGCATCCACCGCAATCCTGCCCCTCCTCCCGATCTGACTCCGCGGCTGATCGTCACCGGCAGCGCCATCCACGATCTCGACATGGCCCGATGGCTCGTGGGTGACTTCGAGGCGGTGAGGGCCAGCGGCCGCAGCAGCGGGAGCGACGGCAAGGTCGACCTGCTCCTGATCGAGGGTCACCACGCCGGCGGCGCCCTGTCGACCATCGAGGTGTTCGTCGCGGCCGGCTACGGCTACGAGGTGACGGCCGAGCTGGTGGGAACCGGCGGCGTCACCACCACCCTGGCAGGCGACCTGACCGTCACCCGGCAGGAGGGTGCGGCCCGGACCCCCTTCCCACAGATCTGGCTGGAGCGGTTCGAGAAGGCCTACATCGCCGAGCTGACCGCCTGGGTGCGCTCGATCTCGGGCGGAGAGCCCTTTCCGGGAGCCTCGGCCGCCGACGGCTACGCCGATCAGGTGGTGGCGGAGGCGGTGATGGAGGCGGTCGCCACCGGGCGGCGGGTGCCGGTGGTCTCCCTCGCCTGACGTCGGGGCCTCGAAGGTTGCTGACCGAGGCGGCCTACCATCGCCTCTCCTCGAGGCCGACTGGAGGACCGGTGTCCGACTGGAACGACAAGATCATCGAAGAGTTCCGTACCAACGGCGGGAAGGTGGGGGGACCCTTCGCCGGGGCACCGCTCCTGCTGCTCCACAGCACCGGTGCCAAGACCGGGCGGGTGCGGGTCAACCCGTTGATGTACCTCCCGGTCGATGGTGGCTTCGCCGTGTTCGCCTCCCGGGCGGGTGGGCCGGTCAACCCCGACTGGTACCACAACCTGGTGGCCAACCCCCGGGCCCGGGTGGAGGTGGGCACCGACACCTTCGAGGTCACCGCCCGGGTGGCCTCCGGGCCAGAGCGAGAGGCGATCTGGGAACGGCAGAAGCGGGCCTACCCGCGCTTCGCCGACTACGAGCGGAAGACCGACCGGGAGATCCCGGTGCTCGTCCTCCAGCTTCGTTCGGAGGAGGGCGGCGGGTAGGCCCGGACCTCTGCCTACTTGGTGAGCTGTCCTCGCAGCGCCCCCGGCGGGAAGGGGGCGTTGTGGACGTTCACGTAGTAGTCCCCCGGGTTCTGGCGGATGGCCTTGATCAGCGCCGCGTCGGCCGCAACGCAGCCTGACAGCCCGTTGTTGGGGACGTCGAAGTTCACCACCACCCCGCCGGCCACGCCGGCCGGTGCGGCGTGGATGTGGGCGGCCAAGATCGGATCCACGTTCTCGACGGTGATGTCGAAGCAGACCTCGTTCAGGCCCTGGTTGAGAGACACGTGGGCCGTACCGGACCCGTCCGGGTCCCCGGGGCCGGGAACCTCGTTGGCTCCCAGCAGGTCAGCACTCAACGGGCGTCCCGCCCCCAGGGCGGGCAGGGCCAGTCCCGCCAGCACCACCAGCGCTACCAGAGCGACGAACAACTTGCGCATGGGTTCCCCCTCATCGGAGCTTCTCCCACCGTACGGATCGGCACCCCCATCGGTTCGTCCGGCCTCCCGGTGCCGAGAGTTCGCGGGGCGGGGGGACCGGGGCAGGATTCGTTCGCATAGAGTCGGCAATGACCGAAAGGGGGAAGCATGTCCGATCGTACGTTCACGATCAGGCTCCGAGCCCGCTGGCTGCGGCTGGCCTTGGTGGTGGTGGTGACCGCGGCGGTGGTGGCGCCGGTCACGGCCTGGGCGTCGCACACGTTCACCGACGTGCCCGAAGCCAACACCTTCCACAACGACATCGAATGGCTCAAGCAGAGCGGGGTCACCTTCGGGTGCAACCCACCCGACAACACCCAATACTGCCCCAACGACCCGGTGACTCGGGCCCAGATGGCGGCGTTCATGCGCCGGCTGGCCGAGAACCAGGTGGTGGACGCCGCCACCGTCCAGGGCCGTGACACCGGCGCCCTTGCCTTGGACTTCGAGTGGGTGACCGCCGACGTCTCGGTGCTGGTGCCGCCCACCGGTGAGGGAAGCGGTCAGGCCGACTGCCCGGCCGGGAAGTACGTCGTGTCCGGAGGCTCGCAGGAGAACTCGAGCGACTTCGTGCTGACCGACTCCGAGCCGCTGGCCGACCTCTCCGGCTGGAAGGCCACCTACGAGAACTTCGGTGGCGAGAGCACGCTGGAGGCGAAGGTGTACGCCCTGTGCGCCAGCTACACCAGCCTCTCCACCCTCAGCCTGGGGGAGGCCCCGATCGACCCGAACCACTAGAGGGAGCGGGCGCGCCGGCCTTCGCCGGGTATTGGGAGCGGTGAGACCCCTACTCGCCGCCTTCCCGGCCTAGCACGGCGAAGACGTCCGTCACCGCCGCCCGGTCGGCGGGGCTGGAGAGCCGGGCGCGGTAGATGCCGGGAGGTAGAGGGGCGAGTTCGGCGGCTCGCCAACCGTCGGAGTCGGGCCTGCCCAGTTCGACCGCGCCGACGGCCTGGCCGCTGTCGGTATCGGTGACGTCGACCTGGAGGCGTGCGGTCCGGACTTCGGCGCGGCCTCTCATCACCACCGGCTCCTGCTCGGCGAAGAGGTCGACGATGTCGATACTCACGGCCGGGAGGCGGCGCCTGCCCAGGTCGAGGGCGCCGGCCGTGAGCACGCCCCGGAGGTGGTCGAGGACCGCCGGATGGTTCTGGAGCGAGGCGTGGGTCTCGGGGGTGAACATCCCCTGGGCGGGATCGGTCCATTCCGGGGGCTGGGCGGAGACTCGCGGCACCGTGCCGTCGCCCTGCTCGTCCTGCCCTTCGATGGTGCGGAGCAGGCGCACTCCTTCCCTTGCCCGCACGGCGGATTGCACGGTCGGTTGCTCCCACCCGATCACGGGGTAGATCCGATACCCCCGCTCCCGGTAGTCGGCCTGTTGCTGGTGGTCGGCGACCGCCGCCTCGATCTCTCGATGGAAGGAGAGAGCTGCTCCCGCCCGGGCCGGATCGACATTGGGGATTCCGTCCGTCTCTCCGACCCGCAGCAGGGTGCCGTCGCCCGGGTCGTAGCACGGGTAGGTGGGGAGCAGCTGGTAGCAGGAGGTCAGCGAGCGGAGCAGCTCGGTCAGGTCGAGGATGGTGAGAGGACCCAGCTTCTTCTCGAAGCCGTTGGCCATGAACCCGAGGGCGTTGAGGGCGCCCCGATAAGGGGTGCCGAAGGTGATCAGCGCCCGGGTGTCGGCCCAGCCCTCCTCCAGCTCGAGGAAAGCGCGGGAAACCAGTCCGCCCATCGAGTGGGCCAGCAGCACCAGCTTGGCGTCGGGGTTCCCCGATTGTTGGCGCCAGCGCCCCAACCAGTCGTGGGAAGCCCGGCGCAGCTTCCTCCCCGCCACCCGATTGTCCCGTCGCCAGTCGTAGGGGAACTCGAACAGGTTCTCACCGGGGGTCACCTCGAAGCGGCTGGTGAGCGTGTTCACGATCTTGCCGTAGCCGTCGATCTTCCAGAACCCGGGGATGAGGTGGACGTCGGGTTGCAGCCGGCTGGCGGTCACCCCGTCCCCCAAGTCGTCGAGGGCGGGGTCGTCGCCCTCCAGCCGCAGATCCTTGATCGAACGACCGAGCGTGACCAGTCCTCGCAGCAGTGCCCCGGGGGACATCCCCCATATCTCGCGGCCGTCCCGCTGGAGGACGCTGCCGAGTATTCCCGGAAGAACCACCACCACGTCGGGCATGGGTGCTCTGGCCATCGTGCCCCCTTTCGGCCCTCCCAACCTACCGGCTGGGCAAGGCCAGGGCCGCACCGGGGCCGATCAGCCCGGCGATGAAGTCAGCCGACCCGGGCGGAGGGGTCGGCGAAGACCGTGTAGGCCAGCCAGGTGGGGTCGCCCAGCGGGCGGACGGCGGCCCGCGCCTCTCTCGCCGCTTGGGCGATCGGTGTGCCGGCCAGGAGTGAGCGGTAGAAGGCGGCGGCGAAGTCGTGGGCGGGCCGGTCGAACACCGACCAGTAGGCCCCGATGAAGGCGGCCGCCCCCGCCCGCAGGAACTGGGCACCCCAGCCGCCGATGTCGGTCAGCGACATGCCTCCTCGTCCGATCTGACAGGCGTTGAGGAAGACCAGCGGCTGCGCCCGTCCCAGGTTCGTGACCACGCCGGTCAACTCCTCGGGGGTGAGGGCCTCACCGCTCTCCAGGACCATGGTGGACCTGTTGGGGTCGGCCTCGCGCGCCGCCCCGTGACCGGTGAAGTGCCAGCCATCGTAGGTGCCGCCGCTGAGGGCATCGTGAACGGCCAGGTAGGTGGCGGGGAGGGGCTCGACCACCCGCGTCGGGCCCGCCAGGCCGAGCACCAGCTCCCGTTCCTCGTCGGCCATGGCCAGGCCCGAGTCCGCGGGCACCACCAGCGCCATCTTGTTGAGGGTCAGGTGAGGGCGGAGGGCGATCCCCGGAATCCAGCGGGTGAGGTCGTACGCCTCGCACAGGAACGGACCTTCCTCGATGCGGTCGTCGGCTCCGCCCACCAGCTTGCACAGCTCCCAGGGAATCCACGGCTCGTCGGAGTCGACCCGGATGCTGCGGATCCGGTCTCGGAGGTCCCACAGGATCCGGCGCAGGTCGTCGGGCACCAGGCTCTGGAACAGGTGGGCGCCCTTGGCGGCCAGTTTCAGCTGGGCCGCCCGGCGGTCGTCGGGAGTTGCCAGCGAGTAGCTCTCGATGTCGGCGAAGAAGTCGTTGAAATACTCGAGCGGCCGCATCCGGAGTGCCACCGGCCCGAACGGCTTGAGGTGGAAGCCGAGGGACGGGTCGGCCGCGGTCAGCCGAAAGGTGACCGACGGGTCCTGCCCTCCCTGTTCGAGCACCAGCAGTTCCAGGTCGGGGCTGGGGGCGCGAACTTCGGGTAGCTCCCCCCGCACCAGCACCCGGTCCCCGGACCCGCCGGCGTCGGCCCCCACCACCGGGGCGAGGGTGAGGGCGCCCACCGGCGACCCTTCCTGAAAGGCGAGCACCCGGATGCGGCCCGAGCCCTCCTCCACCGCTCGCAGGCGGAACTGGATCGGCAGGCCGTCCCCCTCCTCGACGGTCAACCGACCCTCCGTCGACCCTTCCACGATGAAGCCGCGTTGGCACTGAACCACGATGTCGATCACCGTCCCCGGCCGGGCTGCCACCGTCACCGTCTCGGTGTCCGGCTCCTGTCCGGTGAGCGACACCAACAGGGAGTTGGTCGCCCCGACAGCGACTCGGGATGGGAATTCGGCCACCAGCTGGCGGAGGAGATCGGGTCCTTCCGGCGGAGGCGGGGCTCCCCGGATCGAGCGGGTGGGGGTGGAGGGGCGGGGGGCCGCCGTGAAGCCGATCACCCGACCCTCCTCCAAGACGACCAGATCGACCGGGGCGGCCGAGGCCGGGTCGTAGGCGTCGGCGGTGGCGGCCGGCTCCCGGTCGGCCAGAGCGAGCGCCGTCGCCACAGGGGTCGCCTCACCTTCGGGAAGGTCGGGGCCGATCAAGGCGAGCAGAGCCTCCTCGCCGACCAGGTAGTAAGCGCCGGCGGCGGTCACGACCGCCCATCCACCTCGCTGCCGGCGCAGCATCCGGTAGGCCCGTCCGGCCGGCCACTCGGCCCGCAGCAGCACGAAATCGCGTGACGCCACCTCTCGGAGATACATCCTGGATCATCCCGTGGTCGGGGGCTCTGCCAACCCTACGACAACGACCGGCGGGGGGGTGCCGTCCCGGCCGGACCCCGGTGCGATAGCCTCAGAATGCCCGGGGACGAGGTTTGGATGCCGGACTACCTCGATTTCGACATGTTGGTCGAGCCCTCCGAGGAGCCGGAGGAGATGACCGCTCGGGTGTTGGCGTCCCCGGCGGGAGAGGCGACCCACCACTTCTCGAAGCCTTTCTCCGACCTGGAGCTGGAGAACTTCATCCTTCGGGTGGGCGCCACCCGGCGGGGAGTCCGTCGGATCGACTCCCCCGA